>CALDMA010000268.1 GCA_937915075.1 uncultured Oscillospiraceae bacterium | reverse complement strand
GGCTGAGAGCAGGTAGGACGTGGCCGCGCTGAGGCTCGCCACGATGGCCGCCCAGTATGCGAGCTTCTTGCTCGCCTCGATCTTCTTTTTCCGCTTGCGCCGGCGCTTCTTTGCGGCCATACTGCTCCACCTCCTCAGTCGATGATCGCGTGGATCCCCTGACTGGTGAGGAAGTCCTTCTGCGCGTGTTTGATTTTGGCAGCGTAGTCGAGGGCCGCGTGCATATCCCCGTTGCAATGCGCGTCAGGGATGCGCTGCACGGCCCGGGCCGTCGCCTCGCCGAGGGCGATGGCTGCCGACGTGCCTTGAATGGTGATGATTTGGAGATCTTCACGGGCACGCTCTCGGGCCACTGCCTCTTTCTGTTGTTTGGCCTCCTCGGCCTCCTTTTGCTTCTCGCGCTTCTGGATGCTGTGCTCGAGCATCCAGAAGCAGAAGCCGGTCACGGCCGTCGGGATCCCCAGCAGGGCGACGAGCGCACCGATGTTGATTTCGATCATGGTGTCACCTCATAAAAGCCGGAGGGCCGCAGGACGCGGCCCTCCTTGTTTGTTGGGCTTATTCCTCGACGTCGTCGAAGTAGCCCATGTCGACGAGATACTTGTGCACGCGGGCCTTCAGCTTCGCGGGGACGTCGTCCTCGGTGATGCGGCCCATGATGATCTCGCCTGCATACAGACGTACCAGCATTTCACACTCCTCCTTTCCTGCGGTTTTGAGTAACAGCCACGCGAGGGCCCGGGCGATCATTCGGTCGCCCCTTCCTCCGCGGTGCCGGCGTTTGTGGCTGCCTTGAGGGCAGTGATGGCGTCCTCGACCTGCTTGCGCAGCTTCTTCGGGACGTCGTTGATGGTCATGGTGGAGCCTTCGCGGGTCAGCTCCTTGACGTACAGCTCGACGATCTTGCTCATGCTGTGGTGTCCTCCTCTCCGTCGCCATAGACCACGTCGGCCAGCTCCATGATGCAGCCCTTCAGCAGCTCGATGGTGTCAGCCTGCTCGGCGATGG
Source organism: uncultured Oscillospiraceae bacterium (assembly GCA_937915075.1). Lineage (GTDB taxonomy): Bacteria > Bacillota > Clostridia > Oscillospirales > Oscillospiraceae > Hominicoprocola. The sequence goes on along the minus strand of CALDMA010000268.1, from coordinate 60 downwards.
TCTTGTCCTTCTCGGCCTCTGCGGCCTTGCTCTCCGCCAAATAGGCGTCGACAAGATAGC
>CALDMA010000267.1 GCA_937915075.1 uncultured Oscillospiraceae bacterium | reverse complement strand
CTACGGCCGCGACACGGGCAAGGCCATCGCGGACTACCTGTGCGTTTACGACGAAACGGTGGACGACAGCGACAAAATGACCATCTTTGACCCCGAGGCGACCTGGAAGCGCAAGGAGGTCTATCATTTCGAGGCACGCGAGCTGCTCGTACCCATCTTCAAAAACGGCGAGCTGGTCTACAAGCAGCCCTCGCTCGAGGAGATCCGTGCCTACTGCGCCGCGCAGGTCGACACGCTCTGGGACGAGGTCAAGCGCTTCGACAATCCCCACCGCTACTATGTGGACCTGAGCCAGAAGCTCTACGACATCAAGCAGGAGCTGCTGACGAAGAACAGCAGCCATTAAAGAGACCGACAAGAGGGAAGGAGAGGACGGATGAAAAAGCCGCGGTTACAGCAAAAGGGAGAGCGCCGCATCGCCGCGGCCCTGCGCATTGCGTTGGCAGCGGTGCTGCTGGTGGTGCAGGTTTTGTTCGTGGTGCTCACAACGCGCTACCTCAAGGATCACTTTGCGCTCATCTACGGCGCACTGGAGGCTATCGCCCTGATCACGGCTCTGTACATCTACAATAAACCAGGCGACCTTTCCTACCGTGTGGCGTGGATCATCCCAATCCTGTTCGTGCCGGTGGTCGGCCTGATCCTCTATCTCCTCTGGGGCGGCGACACGCAGCGCAAGCGCCTGCAGCGTCAGACGGCGCCGAAGCTCCCGCCGGAGGAGCCGGAGAGCCAGCGAAACCGCAGCGCGCTCAACGCGGACCGTCTGCAGCGGGCGCTGCCCGGCTGGTCGCGCACGGTACAGTATCTGAGCAGCCGCGGCTTTTCCCTCTATCAGAACACGAAGGCGGTCTACCTCCCCGAGGGAGCGCTGCTGCTGGAGGATATCCTCGGCCGCATCAAAGCGGCGGAGCGCTTCATCTTTATGGAGTATTTCATCCTCGCCGAGGGAAAGCTCTGGGACCGCATGAGCGCGGCCCTGTGCGAGCGCGCCCGCAGCGGGGTGGAGGTCAAGATCATCTTCGATGACTTCGGAAACATCAAGCGCTTCGGCGCGGAGAGCCTGCAGACGCTGCGCGACGCGGGCGTGGAGGTCATCGTCTTCAACCCCGTGCATGAGTATGTCAACCGCCTCTATTTCAACTACCGCGACCACCGCAAGATCACGGTCATCGACGGCGAGACCGCCTACACCGGCGGTGTGAACATCGCCGACGAGTACGCGAACCTCATCGACCGCTTCGGCTACTGGAAGGACAGCGGCATCCGCCTGGAGGGCGAGGGGGTCTGGGGCCTGACCGCTGCGTTCCTCAATATGTGGGGCTTCCTCGGCGGCGAGCTGCACGAGGAGCGGGACTATTACCGCCCACATACCTCGCCGGCGTCGGACGGCTTTTGTCAGCCGTTTCTCGACGGTCCGCAGAACAACCCCGACAACCCCGCCGAGGATACCTTTTTGCAGCTCATCGGCAATGCGCGCCGCTTCCTCTATATCACGACGCCGTATTTTATCCCCGACGAGAACATCATGCGCGCGCTGTGCATCGCCGGCGACGGCGGGGTGGATGTCCGGCTGATGCTGCCCGGCACGCCGGATCACTGGTACGCCGACGCGGTGGCGGACTCCTACATCGGCGAGCTGCTTGAGCACCATGTGAAGGTATACCGCTATACGCCCGGCTTTCTGCACGCCAAAAGCATCATGGTCGACCGCGAGGCGGCCTTTGTCGGCTCGGTCAACTTCGACTATCGCAGCTTTGAGCTGCACTACGAGTGCGGCGTCATGCTCTACGGCGCGAGCGCCATCGAGAGCCTGCTGGAGGATATGGACGGCATTCTGGATAAAAGCCACGCCGTCACGCCCGAGGAGTGGGCGCACCGCGGCCTGCTGCGGCGGATGTTTGAACCCATCCTGCGCATCTTTTCCATCTGGATGTGAGGACGGCCGGCCTGCTTTTACAAGCGATTCCGCGGGCTGCAAGCTGATAGAAAAAGCATGACCATCGGTTTACCGGCGGGCATGCTTTCTTCATACGAAAAAAGGTCCCGAAGCCTTACGGCTTCGGGACCTTCATTGGCAGCGGGAGAAGGATTCGAACCCTCACATACGGAGTCAGAGTCCGCTGTGCTACCATTACACAATCCCGCTATGTTCGCTTGACGAACATTTGTTATTATACCAGCGGTTTTGCATTTGTCAAGAACTAATTGCCAATTTTCTGAATTTTTTTCATTTCAACTCTGCGGGCAGCCTTTGGACTGTGTTCCGGCGGCGAAGGTGCGCGGGCGGCGAGGGTAGGAAGCGGCTTGCGCGCGGGGCATTCCGATTCCGGTGTTCGGCGGGCGGCGCAGAAGGAAGGCGATTCATCGCAGAGCGGCTGCGGCAGGAGCGCGGTCTGGCTGTTTCGGCGGGAGGAAAATTCGCTTTTTCTTCGGATTTGGTGAAAATGCCGATTCCCTTTTGCGCTTTAAGCTGTTATACTGCATACATCAAGGCTTCCGAGAGGAGCACAGACCATGACCGTAATGAACCGCAGTGCTGAATACCGCTACTTTAGCTTTACCTATTTTACGGGTAAGGCTTATTCTGGTTTGGCTGAAAGCAAGCGCGTGTAAGAACGGGTCCTTTGTCGGAATGACCGTAAATGCATGACGAACCGCAGCCGGACCGGCTGCGGTTTTTTTCATCGCTTAAGGAGGAATTTTACCATGATCGTCGTACTCAAGCACAATCCGAATCCCGAGCAGCTGCAGAGCCTGATCACATGGCTGCAGGAAAAGGGCATCATCATTCACACCAGCATCGGCGAGGGCAATATGCTCCTCGGCCTGGTGGGCGACACCTCGAAGCTGGATACCGACCTCATTTCCGCGCTGGACATCGTCGAGGACGTCAAGCGCGTGCAGGAGCCGTATAAGAACGCCAACCGCAAGTTCCATCCGGAGGATACGGTCGTCAAGGTCGGCAATACGCAGGTCGGCGGCGGCAATCTTACGCTCATGGCCGGCCCATGCTCGGTGGAGTCCGAGGAGCAGGTGGTCGCCATCGCGAAGGCGGTCAAGGCCAGCGGCGCGACGATGCTGCGCGGCGGCGCGTTCAAGCCCCGCACCTCGCCCTATTCCTTCCAGGGCCTCGGCGAGGTCGGCCTGCGCTACCTCGAGATCGCCAAGGAAGAGACGGGGCTGCCCATCGTCACCGAGCTGATGGACCTCAGCCAGCTGCCGCTCTTCAAGAATGTGGACGTCATTCAGATCGGCGCGCGCAATATGCAGAACTTCGACCTTTTGAAGGCCGTGGGCCGTCAGGAAAAGCCCGTGATGATCAAGCGCGGTATGTCCGCGACCTATGAGGAGTGGCTGATGAGCGCGGAGTACGTCATGGCCGGCGGCAACGAGAACGTCATTCTCTGCGAGCGAGGCGTGCGCACCTTTGAGACCTACACCCGCAATACGCTCGATCTTGCGGCGATCCCTGTGCTGCGCAAGCTGACGCACCTGCCCATCATCGTCGACCCCAGCCACGCCACCGGCAAGAGCTGGCTGGTCGACCCGCTGGCGATGGGCGCGGTGGCGACCGGCTGCGACGGTCTGCTCATCGAGGTCCACAACGACCCCGCGCACGCGCTGTGCGACGGTCCGCAGTCCTTGAAGCCCGAGCAGTTCGACGTGCTGGCGGGCAAGCTGCTCAAGCTAAAGGAATTCGTCAAGACGATAGAGGAGTAAGACCATGACAGTCGGCATTGTCGGCCTGGGCCTCATCGGAGGCTCGATGGCCAAGAGCATCAAGGCGCGCACCGCGCACACCGTGTTCGGCTGCGACCTCGATCAGGAGACTATGATGATGGCGCGTATGTGCGGCGCCATCGACGCGCCGCTGACGGCGGAGAATCTGGGAGCGTGCGACCTTGTGCTGGTCGCTATCCGTCCCGCCGCGGCGGTCGGATGGGTGAAGGAGCACGCGGAAAATATCCGCAGGGACGCGATCCTTGTGGACCTGTGCGGCGTGAAGCGCGCGGTGGTGCGCGAGCTCGCGCCCATCGCCGAGGAGTACGGCTTTGCTTATATCGGCGGGCATCCGATGGCGGGCCGCGAGCGCGGCGGCTTTACCGCCGCGACGGACAGCCTGTATGTGGGCGCGTCCATGATCCTCACGCCGGACAAACGCACGGATATGCAGCTGCTCGAAACGCTCAAGGCGTTTTTCCTCGATATCGGCTTTGCAAGCCTGACCTTCTCCGACCCCGAGGAGCATGACCGCATCATCGCCTTTACCTCGCAGCTCGCGCACATCGTTTCGAGCGCCTACGTCAAGTCGCCCGAGGCGCAGAAGCGCCGCGGCTTCTCCGCCGGCAGCTTTCAGGATATGACGCGTGTGGCGCGGCTCGACGAGGATATGTGGACGGAGCTGTTTCTGGACGACGCGGACTATCTGACGGACGAGCTGGATATCCTCATCGGACATTTGCGGGAGTATGCCGACGCGCTGAAAAGCAAGGACGCCGAGCACCTGCGCGCGCTGCTGCGCGACGGCCGCGAGAAGAAGGCCACCGCGGGCGGCAACTGAAAATCAACGAAGATCGACGGGGAGGGAAGACCTATGTCCTCTGTTCAGACCATTGAAGTCCATACCGCGCCGGCCTACGAGGTCAGCATCGGCGCGGGACTGCTGCGGGAGTGCGGCGCGAGGCTGAAGGCCGTGCTGGGCGGCTGCCGCATCGCGGTCGTCGCCGACGGCAATGTGGCTCCGCTTTATCTTGAAACGGTGTGCGCGAGCCTGCGCGATGCGGGCTTTGCCGTCTGCTCCTATGTGTTTCCCGCGGGGGAGGCGCATAAGAATTTCACGACGCTCTCCGCCATTCTGGAGTTTCTGGCCGAGTCTCAGCTCACGCGCACGGACTGCGTGGCGGCGCTCGGCGGCGGCGTGACCGGCGACATGGCGGGCTTCGCCGCGGCCTCGTACCTGCGCGGCATCCGCTATGTGCAGCTGCCGACCACGCTGCTCTCCGCCGTGGATTCCTCCGTCGGCGGCAAAACGGCCATCGACCTTGCGGCGGGGAAGAACCTTGCGGGCGCGTTTTTGCAGCCCGCCGCCGTGCTGTGCGATACGGACTGCCTGAGGTCCCTGCCTGCCGCCGTCTTTGCCGACGGCGCGGCGGAGGCCATCAAGACCGGCGTGCTGAGCGGCGAGACGCTGTTCTCCCTCTTTGAGGACGGCACGCTCGCCGGCGCGCCCGCCGAGGTCATCGCGCGCTGCATCCGCTACAAGGCGGGCGTGGTCGAGCGCGACGAAAAGGAGCAGGGCGAGCGGCGCAAGCTGAACCTCGGACACACCGTCGGTCATGCCATCGAAAAGTGCAGCGGCTATGCCATATCGCACGGCCACGCGGTCGCGGCGGGGCTTGCCGTCATGGCGCGTGCCTCCGAGCGGCTCGGCTGGGCCGAGCCGGGGGTGTCCGCGCGCATCGCGGCGTGTCTGAAGAAGAACGGTTTACCGACCGGCACGGACTATCCCGCCGAGGCGCTGGCACAGGCCGCGCTGGCGGACAAAAAGCGCAGCGGGGACAGCATCACCATTGTTGTGCCGAAGGCGATCGGCGGCTGCGAGCTGAAAAAAGTGCCGGTGACGGAGCTTCTGCCCATCATCGCCGCCGGATTGGGGGGCTGAGGATGGACGTTCGTATCCGACCGCACACCCTCGCGGGCGCGGTCACGCCGCCGCCGAGCAAGTCGATGGCGCACCGCCTGCTGCTGGCCGCCGCGCTCGCGGACGGCGTGAGCACGGTCAAGAACGTCGCGCTCTCGCAGGACATTGAGGCGACGCTGCGCTGCATGGCGGCGCTCGGCGCAAGCTGGGAGCGGACAGACGAAGGGATCCTCCGCGTGACCGGTATCGGACGCAAGGGAAAATCCTTTCCGGAGCTTCCGCGCTTTGACTGCGGCGAGTCCGGCTCGACGCTGCGCTTTCTCATTCCCATCGCGCTGGCGGTCGCGGGCGGGGGCGTGTTCACCGGCCGCGGGCGGCTGATGGAGCGCCCGCAGAAGCCGTATTTCGACCTTTTTGACGAAAAAGGCATTTCCTACGAGCAGACCGCCGGCGCGCTCACCGTGCGCGGCACGCTGACACCGGGGGAGTACCGGCTGGCGGGCAACGTCTCGAGCCAGTTTTTCACGGGACTGCTCTTCGCGCTGCCGCTGCTCGGCGGCGGCTCGACGCTGGTATCGGCCACGCGGCTCGAGAGCCGCGACTACGTCGCCATGACGCGCGGTGCGCTCGCGCGGGCCGGCGTGCGGGTGGACGGGGAAGCGGAGCGCTTTGCCGTACCGCCGTCGGTCTACCGCCCCTTTGACGCGGCGGTGGAGGCCGACTGGTCGCAGGCGGGCTTCTGGTACGCCGCGCGCTTTCTCGGAAATGGCGTGGAGGTGTGTGGACTGAACGAAAACTCCGCGCAGGGAGACCGCGTGATCGCCGCGCTCTTTGAGCGGTTCAAGGCGGCGGGGGAGCAGAGCGTGGACGTGTCCGACTGCCCCGATCTGCTGCCGCCGCTGGCGGTGATGGCCGCACGGCGGGACGGCACGACACATTTTGTCAATGCGGCCCGGCTCCGCATGAAGGAAAGCGACCGCCTGACGACGACCGCCGCGCTGCTGCGCGCGCTCGGCGTTCCGGTGGAGACGACGGCGGACAGTCTGACCGTCCGCGGCGTGCCGTCCTTTTCCGGCGGCACGGTGGACGGCGCGAACGATCATCGCATCGTGATGGCCGCGGCAGTCGCCGCGACCGCCGCGGCGGCTCCGGTCACCATTACGGGAGCGGAGGCGGTGCAGAAATCCTATCCCTCCTTCTGGGAGGAATACAAACGGCTGGGAGGTAGCTTTGATGTCCTCTGAATTCGGAAGGACGCTGCGCGTCGGCGTGTTTGGGCAGTCCCACGGAGCAGCGATCGGCGTGACCGTCGACGGCCTGCCCGCGGGCGAGCGCATTGATCTTGCGGAGCTGCAGGCCTTTCTGGATCGGCGCAGACCTGGAAAAAGTCCGCTTTCGACCGCGCGGAAGGAAGCCGACGCGCCGGAGTTTCTCTCCGGTCTGCGCGGCGGCGTGACCTGCGGTTCGCCGCTGTGCGCGGTCATTTATAACAGCGACCAGCACTCCTCGGACTACGCGGAGCTGGCCGACAAGCCGCGCCCCTCGCACGCGGATTATACCGCGTGGGTGAAATGGGGCGGGCAGGCGGATATGCGCGGCGGAGGACATTTTTCCGGTCGCCTGACGGCTCCGCTGTGCATTGCGGGCGGCATCGCCAAGCAAATTCTCGCGCGGCGCGGCGTATTCGTCGGCGCGCACCTTGCCGCCGTGGGAACGGAGGACGACGAAGCCTTCCCACTCGATCCGACCGACGAGCTGTTCCGCGCCGTGGCGGCGAAGCCGTTCCCAACGCTTTCGGACGCGGCGGGCGAGCGGATGCAGCGTCTTATTTTGGAGGCGCGCGAGGCGCAAGACTCCGTCGGCGGCATCGTGGAATGTGCCGCCATCGGGCTGCCAGCCGGTCTCGGTGACCCGATGTTTGACGGCATCGAGAACCGCCTTGCCTCGGCGCTGTTCGGCATCCCAGCCGTCAAGGGCGTGGAATTCGGCGCGGGCTTCGGCGCTTCGCGCCTGCGCGGAAGCGAAAACAACGACGCCTTCCGCGTGGAGGACGGCCGCGTCGTCACGGAGACGAACCGCGCCGGCGGCATCCTCGGCGGCATCACCACCGGTATGCCGCTCACGCTGCGCGTCGGCATCAAGCCGACGCCGTCCATCGGCAGACCGCAGAAAACGGTCTCGCTCGCGCGGATGGAAAACACCGAGCTGACTATCCGGGGCCGTCACGACCCCTGCATCGCGCACCGCGCCGTGCCCGTCGTCGAGGCGGTGACGGCCTGCGTGCTCTTAGACTTACTGTTGGAGGAACATCATGGAACTTTCTGAAATTCGCACCCGCATCGACGCCGTGGACGATCAGCTCCTGAAGCTCTTTCTTGAGCGCATGGAGCTGGCCGAGGAGGTCGCGGCCTACAAGAACGAGCACCATCTGCCCATTCTGAACAAGCAGCGCGAGCGTGAAATTCTTGCCAAGGTAACAGCCAAGGCCGGCGACAAGGAGCGCTACGCCTATCATCTCTACTCCACACTCTTTGAGCTGGCGCGCTCGCGCCAGGCGGAGCTGGTGGACCTGCCGACCAGGGTGGCCGAGCGGGTGGAAAAGTCCCTCGCCGCGGGCGGCCCGGTCTTCCCGCAGACGGGTCTTGTCGCCTGTCAGGGCGTGGAGGGCGCGAATTCGCAGGTCGCCTGCGACCGCCTGCTGCCGCGCGGCAGCATCCTGTATGTCAAGACCTTTGACGCGGTGGTGTCCGCGGTGGAGTCGGGCCTGTGCAGATTCGGCGTGCTGCCCATTGAAAACAGCTCCAACGGCTCGGTGCGCGCGGTCTACTCGCTGCTTCAGCAGCATCAGCTCTCCGTGGTGCGCTCCACGAGACTTTGCATCCGCCATGAGCTTTTGGCTATGCCGGGTGTAAAGTTAGAGGACATTACAGAGATATACTCCCATCAGCAGGCCATCGGTCAGTGCGCCAGGTTCCTCAGCAGCCTTTCCGGCGTGCGGGTGATCCCCTGCGGCAACACGGCGGAGGCGGCGAAGCTGGTCGCCGAGAGCGGCAGCCGCCACGCGGCCGCCATCTCCTCGCATCCCTGCGCCGCGCTGTACGGCCTTGAATGCGTGAGCGACAAAATTCAGGACAGCGAGAATAACTATACCCGCTTCTTCTGCGTGGCGAAGGACCCCGTCATCTACGCCGGCGCGAACCGCATCAGCCTTATCCTTTCGTTCGAGAATAAGCCCGGCGCGCTCTATGAGATCCTCTCCAAGCTCGCGGCGCTGGACATCAACATGACCAAGCTCGAATCCTGCCCCGTCGCGGGGAGCGATTTTGAGTTTGTGTTCTTCCTTGAGCTGGAGGCAAGCGTGCAGGACCCGAGCGTGCTTGCCATGCTTGAGGAAATGGAGCGCAGCTGCGCGGAGTTTGTATTCCTCGGAAACTACGCCGAGGTGTGAACGATGGGGGAGAAGGTTTACGGACTTCTGGGCCGAAGGCTCGGTCACAGCTGGTCGGCGCCCATCCATGCCGCGCTCGGCTGCGCGGACTACCGTCTCATCGAGCTGGAGCCGGAGGAGCTGGGTCCCTTCCTTGCGCGGGAAGACCTTGGCGGGCTGAACGTCACCATTCCCTATAAGCGCGACGTGATGGCGTACTGCGATGTGCTCGACCCGATGGCGGAGGCCATCGGCAGCGTCAACACGCTCGTGCGCCGCGCGGACGGAAAGCTCTATGGCTATAACACCGACGCCGCGGGCTTCTGCTTTATGGCGCAGCGCGCGGGCATCAGCTTTGCGGGGAAGAAGACGCTTGTGCTCGGCAGCGGCGGCGCGTCGCGCACGGCGGCCGCGTGCGCGAAAAGGCTCGGCGCGCGCGAGGTGGTCGTCATTTCCCGCTCGGGAGAGAACAACTATACGAACCTCGGCCGCCACGCGGACGCGGAGCGGATCGTCAACGCCACGCCGGTCGGGATGTATCCGAACAACGGCGCGGCAGCGGTCGATCTGACCGCCTTTCCCGCCTGCACGGGCGTGCTCGATCTGATCTACAATCCCCGCCGCACGGTGCTGCTGCTGCAGGCAGAGACGCTGGGCATCCCGTGCTCGGACGGCCTTCCGATGCTGGTGGCGCAGGCCAAGGCGGCGGAGGAGCATTTCTTTGACAGGCTCATCGCCGACAGCGAGAACGAACGCATCCTCGCGCAGCTGCGGCGGGAGATGACGAACCTCGTGCTCATCGGGATGCCGGGCAGCGGAAAGTCCACGGTCGGCGCGGCGCTCGCCGCGCTGACGGGCCGCGAGGCCATCGACATTGACGCGCGCATCGCGGAAAAGGCGGGCTGCTCCATTCCCGAGATCTTCGCCAAGGGCGGCGAAGCCGCCTTCCGCGCGCTCGAGCGTGAGGCGACGGCGGAGTGCGGCGCGCTGAGCGGGAAGATCCTGCTCACAGGCGGCGGCGTGGTGAAAACGCCGGAGAATTACGCCGCGCTTCATCAGAACGGCCGCATCTATCAGCTCCTGCGTCCGCTGGAGCTGCTGCCGACCGACGGCCGTCCGCTCTCGCAGGGAGCGGACCTTGCGGCGATGTGGGCGGAGCGCGCGCCGCTCTACGAGCGGTTCCGCGACGCCGCGATCGACAACAGCGGCACGGTCGGGCAGACCGCGCAGGCGATCTGGAGGGATTTTTGTGAAAATTCTGGTCATTAACGGCCCCAACATGAATATGCTCGGCATCCGTCAGCCGGAAATATACGGTCACGCGACCTATGAGGACCTGAAGAGCATGATCGCGGATGAGGCGGAAAGGCTGGGCGCGGAGGTCTCGTTTTTCCAGTCCAACCACGAGGGTGCGCTGGTGGACGCCATCCAGCAGGCGTACTTCGACCATGTGGATGGCATTGTCATCAACCCCGCCGCTTATACGCACACGAGCGTCGCGCTGCTCGACGCGGTGAAGGCGGTCGGCATCCCGACGGTGGAGGTCCACGTTTCCGACCCGGACAGCCGCGAGGACTTCCGCCATGTGTCCTACATCCGCGCGGCCTGCATCGCGACCATCCGCGGCCACGGGCTTCCGGGCTATCTGGAGGCGCTGCGGCTGCTGTGTGAGCGCGGGGAGGGTAGAGGATGACGCGGACGGAATACGACGTCGTTGCGCTCGGCGAGTTGCTCATCGACTTTACGGCGCAGGGGGCGGGAGCGGACGGCTATCCGCTCATGGCGGCGCATCCCGGCGGTGCGCCGGCCAATTTCCTCGCGGCCATCGCGCGGCTCGGCGGCAGGACGGCGCTTTTGAGCAAGGTGGGCGCGGATGCCTTTGGCGCGATGCTCACCAAGACGCTGCGCGAGGCCGGTGTGGATATGCGCGGTGTTGTCATGGCAGACGATGCTTTCACGACGCTGGCGTTCGTGACGCTCGACGCGCGCGGCGAGCGCTCCTTTTCCTTTGCCCGCAAGCCGGGCGCGGACACGCAGCTCCGCGCTGAGGAATTGGACCTTTCGCTCCTCGAAAAAACAAAAGCGTTCCATTTCGGGACGCTTTCTCTGACCGACGAGCCCGCGCGCGGCGCGACGCGGCGCGCCGTTGCCTGCGCAAAGGAACACGGGAAGCTCATCACCTTCGACCCCAATCTGCGCCCGCCGCTCTGGAAGAGCCCTGACGACGCGCGGGAGCAGATGCTCTGGGGACTCGGGCAGGCCGATGTTGTGAAGCTCAGCGACAACGAGGCGGAATTCCTCTTCGGCCTTTCGCCGCGCGAGGGCGCGGCATACATTCGGGAGCGGTTCGGCACGCAGCTCGTCTTTGTGACCTGCGGCGCGGACGGCTGCGAGTTTGCGAACCCGAGAGCGCAGGGCCATGTGGACGGGCTCAAGGGCCTGACGGTCACGGACACCACGGGCGCGGGCGACATTTTCGGCGGCTGCGCGGTGTGGAGGCTGCTCCAAAACGGCAAGGCTCCCGCAGCGCTGGACGAGGCGGAGCTGCGCGGCATCGCGGAATTTGCCTGCCGCGTCGCCGGACGCTCCACCGAAAAAAGCGGCGGCATCTCCGCGATCACGGAGATGCCGGACGAGGTCTTTATGGGGTGACAGGCGCGGCTCAGTCGCCGACGCCGGCGTGGATCACCTTGCCGATGTTCCACAGATGCGCGACCTGCCTGGCCGCCGCGAGACGCTCCTCGGGCGTTTCGTAGGCGGCGTGGACGGTGTGCGAGCCGCAGTCAAGGCAGTCCACATAGACGCACCAGCCCTGTTCGTCCTGTATGGCGCCGACGCCGCCGCAATGGGGACAGACGTCCAGATCGATTTCATAAATAGGGTCCATCGTGATCTCTCCTTTTCTTTGCTGATGGCAGTATAGCACATCGCGATGGGAAGAACAACAGGAAATTGATGAGCTTTTCGCTGAAAAAGCCGCCCGAGGGGGCGGCTTTTTGCTTAATCCTGCGTTTTATCCTGTGCTTTATCCTGTGCTTTATCCTGTGCTTTTTCGAGCTCCAGGAGCTTCATGAACTCCTCGCCGGTGATGGTCTCCTTCTCGTAGAGGTACTTGGAGAGCTCATCGAGCTTGGCGCGGTGATCGGTAAGCAGCTTGACGGCCTTTTCATGCTCGCGCTTGACGAGCGCGACCACCAGCGCGTCGATCTTCGTCTGCGTTTCGGCGGAGCAGGCGAGCGACGCGTCGCCGCCGAGGTACTGGTTCGTGACCGTCTCGAGCGCGACCATGTCGAAATCCTCACTCATGCCGTAGCGCGTGACCATCGCGCGGGCGAGCTTGGTCGCCTGCTCGATGTCGTTGGAAGCGCCCGTGGTGACGGAGCCGAAGCGGATCTCCTCGGCGGCGCGGCCGCCGGTGAGCGTCGCGATCTTGTTTTCCATTTCCTCGCGCGTCATCAGGTAATGGTTGCCCTCCTCGACCTGCATCGTGTAGCCGAGCGCGCCGGAGGTGCGGGGAATAATGGTGATCTTCTGCACGGGCGCGGAGTGGCTTTGCAGCGCCGCAACGAGCGCGTGACCGGTCTCGTGGTAGGCGACGATCCACTTTTCATGGTCGGTGAGGATGGCGTTCTTCTTCTGATAGCCCGCGATGACGACCTCGATGCTCTCCTCCAGATCTGACTCGGTGGCGAACCGGCGGCCCGCGCGCACGGCGCGCAGCGCGGCTTCGTTGACGATGTTCGCAAGCTCCGCGCCGGAGGCGCCGGAGGCCATGCGCGCGATTTTGTTAAAGTCGACGTCCTCCGCGACCTTGATCTTCTTCGCGTGGACCTTCAGGATCTCCTCGCGGCCCTTGAGGTCGGGCAGCTCGACCGGCACGCGGCGGTCGAAGCGGCCGGGACGCGTGAGCGCGGGGTCGAGGGATTCGGGCCGGTTCGTCGCGGCAAGGATGATGACGCCGTTGTTGCCCTCAAAGCCGTCCATTTCCGTCAGCAGCTGATTCAGGGTCTGCTCCCGCTCGTCGTTGCCGCCGTACTGGCCGCCGCTGCGCT
>CALDMA010000266.1 GCA_937915075.1 uncultured Oscillospiraceae bacterium | reverse complement strand
TTCTTAGTTCCAAGTATTTTACCATACTTGTCTAACAAATGGGGTGCTGTTCAAACGGCTCGACCGGCTTTCTCGTGACGAATTGATTCAGGCTGCAGATGAGATCTCCGCCATGATGACCTGCCACTCCGAGCTGATGGCGTTTGGAGAAGGCCTTCCCCGCGGGGAGATGATCTTCCTGCTGCAGCAGGAGAAGCCGCTGGAGCTTCTGAGCAAGGCATGGATGGAGCATCAAAATGTGGATGTGGGCGAAACCTTCCAAAGTCTGCTCACAGGTCTATATGACGAGGCACAGCAAACGCAGGTGCGTGATATGGTACAGCCACAGACCGTGAAAGAACTGCTGAGGAGATATCCGAACGATTTCTTTCAGCTCATGACACCGTGCGGTTTTGTAGACCTGACGCCTTCCGAAACGGAGAAACTCTTACGCGGCGAGGCAACTATGGCACATCCGGGAGTCAGCGGATGCCAAATGCCGGTCGAAGCGCAGGAAATCCTGGAGATGGAGGTGCGGTCCTTAAAAAGAGATGAGCATGGCTGCTGGTATGCGCTAACAGATTATCCGCAGCAGCAAATGGAGCAGGCTCCGCAGGAGCCGCAGATGACGATGTGATTGGAGGAACATCATGAAAAGAGAAAATATCATGATCCCATTCGAGAGCGAGCAGCTTACCGCTCTCGATTTTTCTCTCAAAAAGAAAAACACAAGTGTGCAGGCGCAGATGGAAAAAATACTGCAAGAACTCTATGAAACAGAAGTGCCGGAGCCGCTGCGAGAGTATCTGGACAGCAAGGCTGTCCCCGCGCCCAAGCCCAAGCGCACCGTTAAGTCGGCTGCGCCGAAACCGCAGAGCAGCGAGCCGAAGCCTGCGGCAGTCACAGTAAAGGAGGGTAACTGATATGGCACAGCAGGAAGAGATCGTCTTATGGCTGGACCGTCGCTGGAAGAAAGCCATTGAGAAGCATCTCAAAGATGAAACTCTGCAGGAGCATCTCGAGAATGTACTGGACGAGCTTTGCAATCAGCTTCCGGAGTGGGAGTATGAGCGCATCAGCCGTGCAATTCAGTCAGAAGCTGCCGCGCAGCGTGCAGAGGAAGAGGCTGCCCGTACTTGCGCCGCCTACCATGTGGTAGAGAACGGACAGGAATGGTACTTCAAGACTACGCCCGGTGAGGAGCTGCTGGAGGCCTGCAAAAAGCTGCGCAGCTACATTACTACCGACGAGAGTGCTGCGCCAGATCTGTTCATCAAAATGTTTGCAGGCGGCCAGCCCATCACAGCAGAGGAGTACGATGCGCTGACTGTCCTTCGCATGGAGAACGCCGGCAAAAATCGCGGCGTGTTTGATTTGAACTTCGACAAGCGCGAATTCTCAGCTGTTCACATCGTGGACGGCTGGTGGACATGGGCGATGCGGGATGTGTCTGCGGCGGCATACCATGCAACACGCTCATTCTTTGCACCGGCAAAGGAACAGTGGAGCAAACTACTGAATCATCTGAGTGGCAAGGAGATCACCTCGGCGGGTCATCTCTCCGCACGGAACTTTTCCTTCGGTGAGGAGATCATCAAGTCGGATGGCAAGCTGAACTTTTATGTGCAGGCAGATTTCGATGTGGACGCCGCATTCGGTACATACGTCTGCACCGACCAGAATGATGACTGGCTCAACATCTATGCCAACTATGATATCGAGAAAGACTGCCTCTGCGACGAACTGGAGCTGAATCTCTGCAAAGGGGATGGCACGGAGGAAACCTGGAACTACGCACTCAACACCGCCGAGCAGGAGGTGCTGGCGCGGAAGATGGAGGAGTTCTGTCAGCAGCAGACCGGCATGAGCCTGCACGAGTATGCCCAGCGGTTTCGTGAGGAGCAGTCCGCCGAACCGGAAATAAAAGAATCACCTGCACCGCAGATGGAAATGTGAGGTCAAGATGGAAGAGAATGTGAGAGGATCGCTCGAAACGCTTCGCGCACAGATGCACCGCCTCGTGGACGAACGGATCGACAATGTCGTCGCGCGTATGGAAAGCGGTGAGATTGACTACGAGCCAGTGCGGGCACATCCGCTCGATTGGAGGCCCGCCGCGTTCAAAGGGACCAAAGCTGTTGCGGTCATCCTGCCGGACGGACGCGAGGTAGAAGCAAAAACGTGGCGAGCCGTTGTCGATACCATCCTCAAGGATTGTGCAGCTGACCCAGTCAGGCTCGAGCGCCTGCGCTGCCTCTGTGACCGGGTCAACGGGAACTTCCGCCCTCTGCTTTCGAGCCGCAAGGCCGAAATGAAAGCACCGGTCGAGATCGAGGATGGACTGTACTTCGAAAGTAAGTTCGATACGGAACAGCTTCTGCGCGTTCTGGTGGAAAAGATCCTGCGGCCGGTTGGCTATGACTGTTCCTCTGTCCTGCTCCGGTACCAGGAACGGCCGCAGACACAGGCATCCGGCATGGAGCCGGAGCAAAGCACCGACATGACGATGATGCTGATGTGAGAAACGGCAGTCTGCACCGCCAATTCTCTGCCCGGGCTGCGCGGGCCTGCGGACCCGCGGCGCCGACGAACTGCGTCAGCCCACCCTTGGCGGGCAGCCGCAGTCCGTCGGCTATTGTGCTTTTCTCTCCTTCTCCATAGAAGTGCTGCCGACCGCTCCAACCAGTTCGTGCAGCAGATGCAGCGCACCGCAACCCACATCGGAGGCCGCACATTGTGCAGCTTCCGCTTTTTGTTTCCGCACCCGCGATGGCTGGTACCCGCTGTTTGCCCTTGTGGGCCGCTGTGTGCGCTTTTGGAAAAGGAGGCGGGGCGTCGCCCCGCTGGGATAGTATCCCCAGCGTTTTGGGCCGCTTGTGCGCGTTTGCGCGCGGCCCTCGCTGGGATGATCGAACGGCATTTTGCCCGTTCGATTTTGTGCGAGATAAAGGGAGGTGGTCGCAAGCGACCGCCTCCCAGCCACAAAGCCCCGCAGTGCGGGGCTTTTTCGATGGTCAAGCAAGGTGAACCTTGCGCGCCGCTTTTCAGCCGCGAGGTGGTCGGAAAGGCAAAAAAGTCCGGTATGGCAAGCCTTTGCGCTGAGTCGTACCACAAGAATAGGAGATTTCTCCATGAATGAAGGAAAAAACACCGAGAACAAAACACGAATGGCAGTCTGGTTTACCCCTGCCGTGATCCGCCGTATGGACGGCTGGCTGGGGGAGGATAACTGCAAAACACGAAGCGAATTCATCGAGAAAGCTCTGCGCTTCTATATGGGCTACCTCGGAAGCTGCGACACGACGGAGTATCTCTCGAAGGCGCTTGTGACGATGATCCGCGGCACGCTGGAAAATCACAACAACCGTCTGCGCTCGCTGCTCTTCAAGTGGTGCGTAGAGCTGAACATGATGTGCCACACCATCGCCGCGCACTTCCGTGCCGATCCTATTGACCGCAAGGAGCTGCGCGCTTACGCCGTGGATGAGGTCAAGCGCACGAATGGACAGATCAGCTTTTCCAACGCACTCGACACCCAGCGACGGTTGGGAGAGGATGACGATTGGCAAGACTGATCTTCATCTCGCCCTACCTCAAGGACGGGAAGAATGCGAAATGGCTGCGTAACCGCACACACTATTTCGCCACACGCGAAGGTGTGGTGATCCCAAAGAAGGACGCGGACACGCCGCCAACGGAAAAGCAGAAGGCGTACATCCGGCGCCTGACAAAAAACCTTCCGCTCTGCCGTGGGCTGCTGGAGTACGAGGACTACAAGGAGTACCCAACCCGAAAGACCGCGGCGGAATTTATCGCGCAGGCGTATGAACAGTTCGTTGTGCCAATGGACAAGCGCGAAAACTACATCGACTATGTTGCGAACCGCCCCGGTGCGCAGCAAGTCGGCGGGCATGGCCTGTGGGACGCCAACGGTCCGGTGAGATCTCTGCGCGCAGTAGAGGAAGCTGTCTCCCAGCATACGGGAAATGTGTGGACACCCATCGTCTCGCTGCGCCGTGAGGATGCCGAGCGGCTCGGCTACACGGACGCGGAGAACTGGCGCGCGTTGGTCTGCGCCTGCATCGGAGACATCGCGGAGGCGTACAAGATACATCCGGACCACCTCAAGTGGTACGCTGCACTCCACACAAAGGAGAAGCATGTCCACATCCACATGATCCTCTACTCCACCGATCCGCGTGAGGGCTATCTCACCGTGCAGGGTATCCGTGCAGTTAAGTCCGCGTTCGTGACAAAGGCCTATGAGAATGACCGCGTCAGCATCTATGAAAAGCAGGCGCAGTACCGCACGCGCCTGCGCGAAAATGCCGAGGAACGGATGCTGGAGCTGATCCGTGCAATGCGAAGCGGCACGCTGCAAAATGAGCGTATGGAGCAGCTCATCGGAGAGCTGACGCAGCGGCTGCCACTCACAAAGGGGCGCAAGGTCTACGGCTACCTGCCGCCGCGCCTCAAGCGTATCGTGGATGAGATTGTGGATGAGCTCGCCAAGGACCCGCGCGTGGCGGAAGCGTATGAGATCTGGCAGGAGTTGCAGGAGCAGAAGTGTCTCGACTACAGTCAGAAGCTCCCGGAGCGACTGCCGCTGAGTCAGCAGAAGGAATTCAAGACGGTGCGTAACATGGTCATTCAGGAGGTGCTGAAGCTATCGGAGCAAGACCTCGAAGCATCACACCATAGGCAAGCGGAAGAACAGCCCGTGCAGGAGAGCCCAGCACCGATTGATCCTGACGCGCGGCCAAGGGATGACGTGTCGGCGTGCCACGATCCTGTGCAAAGGGTGAGTGCATCAGATGGTGCGGAAGAGAATACCGGCGAGCCGCCAAACGACACGCCGGAACAGGATGCCGATATGTCGACCGACAGCAGGGCATCAAAAAGAGATACGGTGTATCGCTCGCGCTCCCTTGGCGATTCGGTCGTGCAGATGCTGCACCACATGGGCAGGATCTTCGAGGACAACAGCAAGGCTGACAGTACGCTCCACGGTCTGAGGATCGACCGCAAGCGCCGCCGCGAGCTCCAACGCAAGCGCCTTGCCATGGGACACAAGCCCGACGATCATGAGGAGATAACGTATACATAGTACAGAGCCGCGGCATCGGTGATGTGACCGGTGCTGCGGCTCTGTGATCAGTTATGCTCCTCGTTCGGAATGTTCACGCTCACGCCGTTGACCTCCACACCGTCGTCGGCGGGAATGAGCAGATATCTGTGCCCGCCAATCATGCGGGCCTCGATGAGGTAGCTGTTCTCCGGCGCGACGGTGATCTCGAATTTATATTTTCAAATCATCCAGAAAAGGAGAAACGCTTTTTCTTGGAGATTGGAATAACACGGCATCTTCCAGTATCGGCCCATTCTCGGCACAAGCTCGTTCTGTTTGGACTGCTTCTTTTCTGCGCAGGTAAAGTTACAGGCTTTCTCACTCCTCCTGAACGCTCTGATCTCTTCCGCACGCAAAAACGTCGATAGTGGGCTCGCCCGCTCCCGTCATAGAAGAAACATAGTCAAGAACTGTTTCCACAGATTTTTCTACGCCGACGGAGGAATCAATGACCAACTCATAGTTCCTGACATTGCCCCAGCGCTTGCCGGAAATGTGCCGGTAATAGGATGCTCTGGCCTTGTCGGAGCGTCGAATGTTGCGCCTTGCTTCATCTGGCGTGTCTCCATAGACCTCCATAACTCTTCCAATCCGGTATTCCAGCGGTGCATGGATAAACACGCGTATCACGTTTTTGTGATTACGCAGCACATAGTCGGCGGCTCGGCCTACGATGACACAGGAACCGTTGGCGGCGATTTTCCGAATGATCAGCGCCTGTGCTTTTATTGCGCGCTGAACAGCCTGGGAACTCAGATACAGGTCGTGCAAGGCATCCGGTGCGTTTTTGTGAATGTCGGAAATGAACTCCCGATCCAATCCACTTTCATGAGCGGCAAGCGCCACCATTTCCTTATAGTAGAATGGAATCCCCAACTTCTGCGCAACCAGCTTACCAATCTGTTTGCCAGATGAGCCGTGCTCTCTGGCGATGGTGATGATCACACCCGGCTTTGACGGCTTCAGGGCAACAACATCTCCGTCGTCCGCCCGCAGCGGTTTTGCCTCGCTGACATAATCTTTCTGGAGGAACTGGCGGTAGAATAGGATGCCTATCGTGCTTGTCACTACTTCCGTCACAGGAAAGGTCAACCAAAACCGATCCAGTCCGAGCAGTGAGAACAGATAGCCGAGTGGCACAAATAGCACAACAGTCCGTAGTATCGTCAGCGCTGAGCTTTTCAGACTGGCTCCCACCGCCTGGAAGAATACGGGGAAAATCTGTGATGTGACCATCGGCAGGAAGCTGATGCCGACAAAGCGGAAGCCGATCATGCCAATCGCTATCACCTGCTCGTCTTTGGTAAAGACCCGCAGCATTTGCTCCGGCAGGAAAAGGAAGCACAGCGTTCCAACTGCCATCAGCACGAGTCCAAATATAACAGAATCCGACAGGGTCTTCTTGCAACGGTCAATATTTCTCGCGGCATAGTTGTAGCTGATGATCGGAACGATGCAGGTCTGCATGGCGCCGAGCGGGATATAGAAGAAAGTCTGCCACTTATAGTAAAGACCAAGGGCAGTGACGGCCTGATCGCAGAAGGTGGCCAGAATCAGGTTGAGTCCCAAAATGTAAAAGGTGTATGTCGACTGCATCAATATGTTCGGAACACCCATACGAAAGATGGTTGCAATATGGTGTGGGTATACCTCGGCCTTGGGTGATTTGTGGAATCCCTTCTTCATAACGACCAATGCTGCTACGATTTGCCCGGCAACCGTCGCAATGGCCGCGCCGGCGATGCCCATTTCCGGCAATCCAAACAGACCGAAAATCAAAAGCGGGTCGAGGATAATGTTTGTCACCGCACCGATGATCTGGGCGATCATCGGTGTTTTCATGTTGCCGTTGGATTGCAGTACCTTCGTCCAGATGCTTTCCAGAAACAGACCAAAGCTGAAGACACAGACGATCCGGCCATAGGTGATGACATCCCGAATGACGGCTTCAGACTCTGTGGACACGCGCGCGTAGAAGGGGAGGATTAGATAACAGGCTACTGCGAACAGGAACCAGAGCGTCACAGCCAACGGAGTGCCGACTCCTGCATACTCATCTGCTTCCTTACGATTCCCTGTGCCAAGTTTTGCAGCCATGACCGTATTGATGCCAACGCCCGTTCCCACAGCAAATGCGATCATCAGAAGCTGCATCGGGTAGATGATAGACAACGCCGTCAAGCCAGAGTCCGAATATTTGCCTACGAAAAAGCTGTCAACGATGTTATAGAGTGCCTGAATGAGCTGCGCCAGCATAACAGGCGGCGCAAGCCGAAACAATATCTTACTGATTTTTTCTGTTCCGAACAGATCGGTTTGTTCCATGGCAGCTTACCTCGTTTCTTCCAGCGCTGTGTTCAGGGCCGAATCAAATGCAAAGAGCAGGTCCGTCAACGTCCGCAGATTTTCTTTTCCCAAAGCCTCCAGCGCATGAGACTCTATGACATCAAGCGAGTAAAGAAACTCTGCGGCATAATCTTTTCCTTTGGCAGAGAGGACAAAGGCCTTTTCGCGACCCCTGCGCTTTTCTGTGTCATACACCAGGACCCCGTTTTTCCGCATGGCTGTGATTACATTGTGGATGGTCTGCTTTGGCAGGATATAACTGTCGCAGATCTGTTTTTGTGTGCAGTAGCCATACTCCCGAATCGTGTATAGCACAAGCATTTCATGGTAGTTGACGCCGTGGATGCCTGCCCACATGGAATAGGCGCCCCTGCATTTGATGATGGCTCTGTTTACATCGTTTAATATGCTTTGTGTTTCTCTGTCCATACGGCCCTCCAAGTCTTAAATGGGACTAACGCAGTATAAACGTACGATCACCGTTTGTCAATGGGTGAGATATCATGTTCCTGCAAAAAGCAGAGAGCAGTCCCTTACTCATCTTTGTACCATCTTAATACCGATCACCCAGCCCTTATACCGACTTAAAACGCCCTCTGGTATGATCAGGCAAATCGATCCGGAGGGAGTTGTTTTTATGCCGGAGGAACCGCCGCAGTACAGACGTCGCCTTTCGTCCTCTCAAATTATCATAGTACAGAGCCGCAGCACCGGTCACCACCGGTGCTGCGACTCTGTGATCAGCTATGTTCCTCGTTCGGAATGCTCACGCTCACACCGTTGACCTCCACACCGTCGTCGGCGGGAATGAGCAGGTACCTGCGCCCGCCAATCATGCGGGCTTCGATGAGGTAGCTGTTCTCTGGCGCGACGGTGATTTTCACCTCCGGCGTGGCGATCTCAAATTTGCCTGTGCCAAGAATGTTCTTCGGATTCAGCGCGGCGTTCTCACCGTACTGCTTCTCGCACTCGCGGCGGAAGCTCTCGACCTTCTCCTCGCTCACGCCGCTCTCGGACAGGATGCCGCCGACATCGCCGACGGTCAGCTCCAACGGCGCGGGATCGCGGCTCTCCTTGTGCTCCAGAATGCGGCCGCGAAGCTGCTCGTGGACGGACTGCACCACATCGTAGCTGCAATCCTTTTCAAGCGTGTCGGCGAGCGCAGTATCAAACACATTTTTCTGCTCGACGGCAGACATCGGCGGCTCCACGCGGAACACCGCGTCGATGACCTCCTCGTGGATGAGCTCGACATTCTTGCTGTAGAAAAGCGCATTGTAGATGTTCGCCGCGCGGTCGTCGAAGGCGGGAAACAGGAAGCCAAGCTCGGGCGCAAGAGCGATATGTCCGGTGGAGCTGGGGTGGAAGAAATTCTCGTCGGTATCGTAGCGCAGCTCGAGCGTCGGCGCCTTCACAGGACAAATGGCGCAGACAAAATATTTGTAGACGTCGCCGGAGGCGTCCGCCTGCAGCTCGTCATCCTTGCCGCGGTAGGGAACATCGTAGGCGTCGGCAGCGAGGAGAATGAGGTAGTTCGTCTCGCCCATGCTTAGCGATTCGATGATCCTGCGGCAGAGCGTTTCGCGGGCGTTCACGTCCTTGCATTCCGTCTGGCGCAGGGTTTGGAGCAGGCGGTGCTCGTCGCTGTCCGCGACCTGCGCGGTGGAAAATTCGATGTCGATGAGGTTGCGCCCCAGCGTGCCGGAGAGCGTCTTTTTGAGCAGCCCCAGGTACATCTCCTGCTCCTCCTGCCGCATGAGGCCGAGGGAGGCGTCGATCCACGAGATGACCTCACGGTTGGAATTGACATAGCAGCCGAAAATGCGGCTGAAGTTATTTTTATCGAGCCGGAAGCGCCGGCGAATTTCGTTGAGTTCTTTCTGGTTCATTTGCTTCATCTTCCTTCTATTGCAGAATATCACGGCAAGAAATTGTACCACAGGAGAAGCAGCACGGCAAGATGAACGGTCATGAAGAAAACGCTGAAGAAAACGCTGCCGCTAATTCTGCGACAGCGTTTTTGTGAGATCAGATCTGCGTTTGTGTCGGAACGAATTCCAGCTTGAGTGCCATCCCCATGCCTGCGGCAAGGCGCTTGAGCGTCCGCAGAGAGGGATTGGCTGTCCCGCTTTCCAGCCTGCTGATATCAGCCTGCGTAATGCCGGTAATGTCGGAAAGCTGCTTTTGCGTCATGCCGTTTTCCTCACGGCCTTCAGCAATGGCACGCATGATCTGACGTTCCGGTTCCTGCGCATCCCACTCAGCGCGGAATGCGGGGTCCTGCATTCTCTCGTTCAAAGTCTCACGAAAATTCTTCCCCATAAATCATGCCTCCTTTTTTCGGTTAAAGTCTGCGCGATACCGCTTGGCGCGTTCGATCTCGCGCGGCGGCGTTTTCATCGTCTTTTTTACAAAGCCATTGGTGAGGATCACTCTGCGTCCTACTACAAAAAAGTAAAGCACCCTGCTGATATCCGAGCCTTGTTTCGCGCGTACCTCAAAAATCCCGTCATCCACCACACTTTCTCTGCATCTTGTTATATGTGATAAAACACATATTGTCAACAAAAAGAGCAACGATCTGAAAGGACATATCATGAGCAAATTTGTTTATTTTACGCCGGAGGAAAAGGCGCGGGCGCAGAACACCGACCTGGTTTCCCTGCTGCGCGCCCAGGGCGAGCGCCCCATCCGTTCCGGCCGAGAGTATCGTACCCCCGGCGACCCCAGCGTCACCGTCCGCGGCAACAAGTGGTTCGACCACTCCAAACGCGAGGGCGGTTACGCTATCAGCTTTGTCCAGCGCTACTACCGTCTCCCTTATCCGGAGGCGGTTTCTCTTTTGCTGGGGCGTAAGGACGGCCAAAAGCTCGAGCAGGCAAAGCCTGCCACAACGGAGCCGAAGCCCTTCGCCCTGCCGCAGCCCTACAGCAATATGCGCCGCGTCTACGCCTACCTCCTGCACAAGCGGCACATTGAACGCGAGGTGGTTTCGTACTTCACGCATGAAAAGCTGCTCTACGAGGACGAGCATCACAACTGCGTCTTTGTCGGCATGGACGGTGATCTTGCGAAGCACGCGCATCTGCGCAGCACAAACAGCGAGGGCAAGGTGTTTCGCATGAATGTTGAGGGCAGCGAGAGCGCACACAGCTTTCACAAAGACGGTACAGACAAGTCCCTTTATGTGTTCGAGGCCCCCATCGACCTGCTCTCGTACATCACACTCTATCCCTATGGCTGGCAGGAGCACAGCTATGTCGCCTGCTGCGGGACCTCTGCCCAGCCGATGCTGGAACGCTTGCGGCAGAACCCGAGGCTGGATACTGTGTACCTCTGCCTCGATAACGACGACGCGGGCAACGAAGCTTGTGAACGTATGATGGAGACCTTGGAGGAGATGAACATAGAGGTCCAGCGCCTTTGCCCGCAGCGCAAGGACTGGAACGATGACCTGTGCGCCAGGTTTGAGAAAAAGGAGAAAGCAACATGAGTCATGACACCGTGCCTTTCATCGCGCTCTGCATCGGTCTGCTTGTCTTCCTGCTGGTGGTGTCCATCGTTTCCACGAACTATTCCCTCAACCGCATCAAGAGCAAAACGGTCGGCGACGGCCAGCACGGTACGGCACGCTTGGCAACGCTGAAAGAGATCGGAAAGACCTATGCTCATATACTCTTTGATGTGGTGCATTGGCGCAAGGGAGAGCGTCTTCCTCAAAAACAAGGCGTCGTGGTCGGCAGCATGGGCGGAGGAAAAAAGAAACGGCGGCGCCTTGCGACCCTTGGGAGGACCGCCGTGAGGTATGTAAAAAGGATATGGAAGAAAAGAAAGTGCGGTCAAGATCCGGACGAGCCGGAGCTGATCCGCGCGCTGGTGGACAGCGACGACATCCATTGCTTGATGATCGGCGCTTCCGGCGTAGGCAAGACAGCGTACTTTTTGTACCCCAATCTGGAGTATGCCTGCGCCAGCGGAATGAGCTTTCTCGCGCTCGACAGCAAAGGCGACCTCGCACGCAACTACGGCGCGGTCGCGTCCAAGTATTACGGCTATCAGGTGTCTGTCGTTGACCTGCGAAATCCTACGTGCAGCGATGGCTATAATCTGCTCACGCTCATCAACCGCTACATGGACCTTGCCGTTGCAAACCCGGAGGACCTGAAATCCAGAGCGAAGTCCGAAAAGTATGCCAAGATACTTTCCAATACGATCATCAATCCATCCGGGGACGAAAGCATCTATGGGCAGAACGCGTACTTTTATCAGGCAGCCGAGGGTGTGTTGACAGCGACGATCCTGCTCCTCGCCGAGCATCTTCCCCCAACAAAAGAACAGCCGGAGGAGCGGCGGCATATCGTCTCCGTCTTCAAGCTGGTGCAGGAGCTCCTTGCTCCCATTGGCAGTGGGCCGAAGGCAAAGAACGGCTTCCAGCTCCTTATGGCAATGATGCCGGAGGATCACAAGGCGAGGTGGTTTTCCGGCTCGGCTCTGACCACGGCGGAGCAGAGCATGAACTCCGTCATGTCCACGGTGCTCTCACGGCTCAATGCATTTCTCGATTCCGAGCTCGAGCAGGTGCTCTGCTTCGACAATGTGATTGACGCCGAGCGCATGGCGCGGGAAAAATGCACCGTATTCCTCATTCTTCCGGAGGAGGACGTTACCAAGCACTTCATGGCATCCCTTATGGTGCAGGCGCTCAGTCAGGAGCTTTTCTATGTTGCCGATAAGAATGGAGGCAAACTCCCGCGGCGCGTTATTTTCTTCATGGATGAATTTGGAACGATGCCGCCGTTCAATGTCCTGCCGCTTTTCTCCGCGGGCCGCTCCCGTCGACTGACGCTGGTGCCGATCATCCAAAGTCTTGCCCAGCTCGAAAAGAACTATGGCAAGGAAGGCGCGGCGATCATACAGGACAACTGCCAAACGACTATCTTCGGCGGCTTCGCACCCAGCAGCCAGACCGCCGAGGTGCTTTCCAAAGCGCTGGGGACACGCACGGTCCTCTCCGGCTCGGTCAGTCAGGGCAAGGAGAGCAGCCGGTCTCTCCAGATGATGGAGCGCCCACTGCTGAGCGCGGATGAGCTTAAGAGTCTGCCGAAAGGAGAGTTCATCGTGATGAAAACCGGCACACATCCCATGCAGACGCACTTGCAGCTCTTCCTCGATTGGGGCATCACCTTTGGAGAGGAGTATCGTGTTCCGGAGCACGGGGCGCGCAAGGTCGCGTATGCCAACAAGGAGATGCTGATGAAGGTGATCCGCAGAAAATATCCACTGGCATCGGGGAGGACTTCATCCTCGTCGGAAGCGGAAGCATCTGGCGGTATGAGTGCGCCCATGCGTGAGGAGGTACAGCAGGAGATGATTGCTGCCGCGGAGGGCGCGAAGCGCAAAGCCTACAACACGCCGAAAGCGGAGGATACCACATGAGCTACTATGGAGACCTCTATCAGAATGAGGAACTGTCCCATCGCGCGAAGACGGTCTATATGTATCTCTATGATCGCTCAGATGCCGCAGGGACCTGCTGGCCGGGCGTCAAGCGGATCGCCGCAGACCTCAAGCTATCCCGACGCACGGTGCAGCGGGCTTTGGGCGACTTGGAGCAGGCAGGGCTGGTCTCGCGCCGGTCTCGTTATCGGCCAAACGGCAGCCTGACCAGTAACCTGTATCAGATCGCCGCCGGAAAAGGAAAAAGCTCACAGTCTCCCGCCAAGGGAGGACTGTGAGCAAGTGCTGTCACGAGGGTAGCGTCATCATGGCGCATCCAGAAGGACTCACTCTATCGGAGATCATAAGACAGAGAAGAAACAAATGTTAAACCCGTTCAAGACTGGCAATGCATATCCGCAAAATATTTTGCAATTTAACGAATGATGTGATATAATTTTTCAACAAAACACGGTGCATTCGATAAGACCCTGCGAATACCTGATTCCGGCAAAGAGACTTCAAAAGACTTTTCAACGGAGGGGCATGGAATGAATTGCGGCGAAGTGATGACAGTCCTTTCCCAGTGCAGATTGGGAGCAGTCGTGGTGGACGCAGACAGCACGATCCTTGCAGTCAATGATGAGGGGGACAGTCTTCTGCATGGCGAAGGTGCGCTGATTGGAAAAAGGCTCATGGATATGGCGGCGCCGCTGTGCGACCGAACAGGGAAAAAGCTATACGCACACGTTGCATTTTGGGAGTATTTGCTCCGTTGTCCCGCACCGACGGTGAACGATCTGCCGGATGGCGCAGAGCTGATCGTATTCCGGCAGGCGAATAACGACGCCTGCCACGATCTGCTGCTCGATGCATTTAACAGGGTAGAGGAATCTATTATTCTTTTCGACGCGGACGAACGGATCTATCAGCTCAATGCGGCGGCAGAGAAGCTCGATTCGCTGATGACGCGCGATGTGATCGGCGAGAGCGTGAGGGATGTTTACAAGATGCTGGACGGTTCTGGGATGGCAGTTCCACGCGTGATCCGTACCAAGCAGCCGCTGCTGAGCCTTCGGCAGTTTTATGGGACTCGCAATGGAAAAGAGATCGATGTGGTCTCCGATACCTATCCGGTCGTGCAGAATGGGCAGGTCCTCGGCGCGTTTAATATTCTGAAAGACTGGAGCGCAATCGATAATCTGCATAAGCAGATCATTGACCTGCAGCAAAAGCTCATGGTGCAGAAGCTGTCCGGCAAATCCAGCACCAAGAGCGCACTGTCGGCAAGATACCATTTCAGCGACATTGTTCACAGCAGCCCTGTCATGCATGATCTGATTGACCAATGCAAGCGTGTGGCAGGGTACGACTCGTCTATTATGATCTACGGGGAAACGGGTACCGGCAAGGAGCTCCTTGCCCAGAGTATTCACAATGCGAGCCAACGTGCGGACGGCCCGTTCCTTGCGATCAACTGTGCGGCGCTTCCGGAAAATCTGCTCGAGGGCATTCTTTTCGGCACAGAAAAGGGCGCGTATACCGGAGCGGAAAATCGGGCGGGCCTGTTTGAACAGGCGAACGGCGGAACGTTGCTGCTCGACGAGATCAATTCCATGAATATCAGCCTGCAGGCAAAGCTGCTGCGCGTGCTGCAGGACGGCATGGTGCGCCGTGTGGGCGGTATGACGGAGACACATATCGACGTGCGCGTGCTGTCCAACATCAATATCCCACCCAATCAGGCAATTGAAGAGCATAAGCTGCGGCTGGATCTGTTTTACCGCCTTGGCGTGGTGAATATTCATATCCCCCCACTCAGAGAGAGAAAAGAGGATATCAGCCTGCTTGCCAAGCAGTTTATTCTTCAGCTCGATAAAAAGCTGCGTAAGAACGTGCGCGATATCGATGAGGAGACCCTGAGACGCTTCAGGGAATATGACTGGCCCGGCAATGTGAGAGAGCTGCAGCATACGATCGAACATGCAATGAATGTGATACCGAACGATATGTCTGTCATTACGCCGGAGTACATTCCGTGGTATGTCATGACGACCGCCGTCCGCCCGAAAGAGACCGCGTACAGTGAGGCGATGTCCTCGCTGGACGGGACAATGCAGGACATTGAACGCAGAACGATCTGCAAGGCGCTGCGGGAATCGGGCGGGAATATTTCCGAGGCAGCGCGGAATCTGAACATGAGCCGGCAGAATCTTCAATACAGGATCAAGCGTCATAAGATCGATATACCGACGCTGCTACGGCAGGAATAAAGAGGAAAGCACGGAAGCGGAAACCGACTATATGTCAGTTCCCGCTTCCGTGCTTTTTAGGAAGAGAAAAAAGTATTGCAGCAGCTTATTTGTCACTGATACCCGCTATTGTTTTGGCAAGCTGCTTCTTGCCCTGAATGTTGCCCTGACGGGCGATCATGATGCGCTGGGCCTGCGGAGAACCTGCTCCGTGCAGGGACTCTGTGCGGTAGCCGACCGCCGCGGCGCCGAGGCAGATGTTTTCGAGGAAGCGCAGGACTTTCTGGCGGTCCTCGGTGGAAACATTCTCGTGCGTGGCAAAATACTTGTTGCAGATCTCGCCGATGGTCTCGCCGTTGTTGCCGACGGCAAGGTCGGACTTGAAGTCCTTCTCGCTCGGCATGGTCACCATCAGGCCGCCCGCAATGTCCTCGGCGAGACGCACGATCTCATACGGGAAGCGTGTGACGTTCTGCTTGCAGACATTTGCCAGCAGCAGGTCGATCTGGTAGTTGCCCGCCTTGGTCTGACAGCCCTCGCAGGAGCAGGCGATGCCGCAGGAGAAGAGCGTCTCATTGAGGTGCGTCATTTCAATAAGCTTGTCCTTGATGTGGCTGGCCTTTTCCGCGCCGTTGTACTCAGCGGCGAGCGCGGCTGCGCCGATGACCACATCGCCCACGCCGACCTTGCAGCCGCCGTAGCTCTGGCGGTGATAACCGGCAAAGCGCTCGACCATCATACCGGCAAAGTCATACTCACCGTTGAGGAAGATGTACTCATTGGGGATAAACACATGGTCGAGCACGACCAGCGCTTCCTGACCGCCGAACTTGGCGTTGCCGACGTCGATGGAGCAGCCCTCCAGCTTGCGGGTGTCGCAGCTCTGGCGGCCATAGATCATGTAAAGGCCCTCGGCGTCGGAGGGGCAGGCGAAGGAGACGGCCCAATCCTTGTCCGCCTCGCCCATGGCAATGGTGGGCATAAAGATGTGCCAGTGCGAGTTGATTGCGCCGGTCTGGTGGACCTTCGCGCCGTTGACGACGATGCCGTCCGCGCGGCGCTCAACCACGCGCAGGAAGAGGTCGGGGTCCTTCTGGTCGTGGGGAGCCTTGGAGCGGTCGCCCTTGGGGTCGGTCATGGCGCCGTCTACGGTGAGATCCTCATCCTGCACCATGATCAGAAACTTCTTGAAATTCTCGTGGTAGTGCGTGCCGTACTTCTCATCGACCTCATAGGTGGTGGAATAGACGGCGTTGAAAGCGTCCATACCGACGCAGCGCTGGAAGCAGCTGGCGGTCTTCTGACCGAGCAAGCGCTGCATCTTGACCTTTTTGACAAGGTCGTCGGCGGACTGGTGCAGATGAGTGAAGCGGTTGATCTTGCGGCCGGTGAGATTGGATGTCGCAGTCATCAGGTCCTCATACTGCGGGTCCTGTGCGAGCGCGTAGGTCATGGCGACGCAGTTGATGCTGGGGCGGATGATCGGAAGATCGACCCAGTTGTCGATCTTCTCGCCGAACATATAAACGCGGGTGTTGAGCTTGCGCAGAGAGTCGATATATTCCTTGGCGGTCATCATGGCGTTATCCTCCTTGTTTTACCGATGGGAAGTCCGGCATTGCCGGACTTCCCTTGATTGTTATTCCTTGGCAAGATTCTGATAGCTCTCGAGGCGCTCTCTGGCGTCGCTTTCCGCCTTGGCGTAGAGCGTGTCTGCCTTTTCGGGGAAGGAGAGCTTGAGCGAGGCGTAGCGGTTCTCGCCCATGAGGAACTTCTGGAAGTCACCGGTGGGCTGCTTGGAATCAAGCGTAAACGGGTTTTTGCCCTCTTCCTTGAGTGCGGGATTGTAGCGATAGAGGTGCCAGTAGCCGGCCTCGACAGCCTTCTTTTCCTCGGCTTGGCTCAGACCCATGCCGCATTTCGGACCGTGCTCGATGCAGGGACAGTAGCAAATAACGAGAGAGGGACCGTCGTAGGCTTCCGCCTCACGGATAGCCTTGAGTGTCTGTGCGGGATCGGCGCCCATAGCGACCTGCGCAACATAGACGTAGCCGTAGCTCATTGCCATCAGGCCAAGGTCCTTCTTCTTGGTGACCTTGCCGCCGGCGGCAAACTTGGCAATCGCGCCCGCAGCGGTGGATTTGGAGGCCTGACCGCCGGTGTTGGAGTAGACCTCGGTGTCGAGCACGAGAATGTTGATATCCTGACCGGAGGCGAGCACATGGTCAAGACCGCCGTAGCCGATGTCATAGGCCCAGCCGTCGCCGCCGAAGGCCCAGACGGACTTTTTGGTCAGGTATTCCTGATTCTGACGGATGAAGGCGGCCTCGTCGCTTGCGTCATCGGCGAGGGCTGTGAGCAGCGCGTCGCTGACGGAGCGGGACTTGGCGGGATCGTTCGCCTCTTCCAGATAGGACTCGCATTCCGCCTTTGCGACGCCGCGCTCGGCAAGGGCTGCGACCTTTGCCGCAAGCTGACGGCGCACAGCGCTCTGACCGAGCAGAAAGCCGTAGGCGTATTCGGCGTTGTCCTCGAAGAGACTCATTGCCCATGCAGGGCCGTGACCCTTGCAGTCCGTGCAGTACGGCGAGGACGGCGTCGAGCCGCCATAGGCCGACGAGCAGCCGGATGCGTTGGCGACGTACATACGCTCACCAAAGAGCTGGCTGACGAGCTTGATATAAGGCGTTTCTCCGCAGCCGGCACAGGCGCCGGAGAACTCGAAATAGGGTTTAGCAAACTGGGAGGATTTGACATTCTTATCGCTGACCGCATCGCGCTTGATAGCGACCTGCTCCACAGCGTAATTCCAGTTTTCGGCTTCCTTG
Source organism: uncultured Oscillospiraceae bacterium (assembly GCA_937915075.1). GTDB lineage: Bacteria > Bacillota > Clostridia > Oscillospirales > Oscillospiraceae > Hominicoprocola. The sequence continues at coordinate 2,202 of CALDMA010000266.1, read as the reverse complement.
AGCTGCCCCTCAAGCGGCTGCATGGCGATTGCCGTGTCTTTGGCGAGGCAGACGTTGACACAGCTTCCGCAGCCCGTGCAGTCATAGGGGGAGACCTGAAGACGGTAGGTGTATTTGCCGTTCATGCCCTTAGCGGGGACGGTGGCAAAGCCGGAGGGCTTTTTCTCTTCCTCCGCGGCATCGAGCAGAATGGGGCGGATCGCGGCGTGCGGGCAGACCAGCGCGCACTGATTGCACTGCAGGCACTTGTCGGCATCCCACACGGGGACCTCAACGGCAGCGCCGCGCTTTTCATACTTCGAGGTGCCGGCGGGCCAGGTGCCGTCCTCCAGACCATACTTCTTCATCGTGGAGACAGGGAGCACATCGCCCTCCTGACGATTCATCACATCCACGACCTCGCGAATGAAGTCGGGCACATCGCGCTTCGAGGGCGCGTCCTCGGCCTTGAGCCACGCGGCGGGAATTTTGATCTCGTGCAGATCGTTGAGACCGCGCTCGATGGAGGCATTGTTCATGTCAACAACGGCCTGGCCCTTTTTCTTGAAGTACGTCTTGTAAATAGCGTCCTTCATTTCCGTGACGGCCTGGTCGACGGGGATGACGCCGGTGAGCTTGAAGAAGGCAGCCTGCAGGATCGTGTTGGTGCGGTTGCCAAGGCCGAGCTCGCGGGCGATGGAGGTCGCGTCGATGGTGTAGAGCTTCGCCTTCTTTTCCGCGAGTGCGCGCTTCATAGAGGCGGGCAGATGCCTTTCAAGGCCTTCCATATCCCAACCGCAGTTGAGCAGGAATGTGCCGCCGACCTTGAGGTTTTTGACCATGTCATACTTTTCTACATAGGACGGCGTGTGGCAGGCGACGAAATCCGCCGACTGGATCAGATAGGGCGAGCGGATCGGCTCCTTGCCGAAGCGCAGATGGCTCTGCGTCAGGCCGCCGGACTTCTTGGAGTCATAAACGAAGTAGGCCTGGCAGTAGAGATCGGTGGCGTGGCCGATGATCTTGATGGAGTTCTTATTGGCGCCCACCGTGCCGTCGGAGCCCATGCCCCAGAACTCGGCGCTGGTCTGGCCTGCGGGGGAGGTATCGATCTCGCAGGTGACGGGCAGAGAGGTGTGGGTCACGTCATCGGTGATGCCGACGGTGAAGCTGTTCTTCGGCGCATCCTGCTTGAGGTTGTCGAACACGGCGATGATCTGTCCGGGGGTGGTGTCCTTGGAGGAAAGTCCGTAGCGGCCGCCGACGACCGTCATCGGGATACCCTTTTTCTGATAGACCGAGCAGATGTCCTGGTAGAGCGGCTCGCCCATCGCACCCGGCTCCTTGGTGCGGTCGAGCACCGCGAGCTTTTTGGCGGTCTTCGGGAGCGCAGCGAGGAAACGGTCCGCGGCAAAGGGACGGTAGAGATGCACGTTGAGCAGGCCGACCTTCTCGCCCTTGGCGAGCAGGTAGTCGATGGCCTCCTTCGCGGTCTCGGCGGCGGAGCCCATGAGCACGATCACGCGCTCGGCGTCGGATGCGCCGTAGTAATTGAACAGCTTATAGTCGCGACCGGTGAGCTTGCTGATCTCCGCCATGTAGCGCTCGACTGCCTCGGGAATGGCATCGACCTTCTCGTTGCAGGCCTCGCGGCACTGAAAGAAAATGTCGGGGTTGACGGTCGTGCCGCGCGTCGCGGGATGCTCGGGGTTAAGAGAGTGTTTACGGAACGCCTTGAGCGCGTCCATGTCGATCAGCGGGCGAAGAGACTCATAATCGAGCGCTTCGATCTTCTGAATCTCGTGGCTCGTGCGGAAGCCGTCGAAGAAGTGCAGGAAGGGCATACGGCAATGGATGGCGGAAAGGTGCGCCACCGCGCCGAGGTCCATGACCTCCTGCGGGGAGGAGGAAGCAAGCATCGCAAAGCCGGTGCTGCGCACGCCCATCACGTCGCTGTGATCGCCGAAGATGGAAAGCGCGTGTGCGGAAAGCGTGCGCGCGGATACGTGAAAAACGCCCGGCAGCATCTCGCCTGCGATCTTATACATATTGGGGATCATCAGCAGAAGTCCCTGCGAGGCGGTGTAGGTAGTGGTCAGCGCGCCGGACTGCAGCGAGCCGTGCACCGTGCCGGCGGCGCCGCCCTCGGACTGCATCTCGACGACCTGAACCGGTTCGCCAAACAGATTCTTTTTGCCGTTTGCTGCCCAGGCGTCTACATGC
>CALDMA010000265.1 GCA_937915075.1 uncultured Oscillospiraceae bacterium | reverse complement strand
TAGCCGCCACCACCGCCGCCACCGCCGCGTCTAGTGGCATTTGCGCCTCCGCTGCCGCCCTTTCCTGTCCCTGTAAAGTCAAGGTTGAGTGCTGTTGTGTTTGTTCCGTTTGCACCTGCGTTTCCGGTTGTGCCACCAGCACCGCAGAGGTTACTTCCCGCAGTACCGGGCGTTCCGGCGCTCGTGCCGCCTCCGCAACCACCACCGCCACCATATGTACCGCCGTTCCCGCCTGGGGTCGGAGATCCGTCACTATAGTAGTTTCCGCCACCGCCACCACCTCCGCCATATGTACCAGCATAACCACCAAGATGTCCGGCACCGCCACCACCGCCACTACCTCCGTTTCCGGAAGAGCCGCCCCCAGAGCCTCCCGCGGCGGAGAGCAATGTGCCGAAGGCAGTGGTACCGCCCGTGCCGCCGTTAGTTGATCCACTTGAACCGGCTGCACCTATTGTAACAGGGATGGCGGTTCCTGCCGCCACGGTCAGAACCTCATGAGCCATGTGTCCGCCACAGCCGCCGGGGCAACCCCGCATACGATCTGCGGAACTGCCGCCGCCACCGCCACCACCAAACAGCAGCACGTCGAACTGTTGCCCTATTACGTTTGCCGGAGCTGTCCACGTTGTACTGCTGTCAATGATTTCTGTAACGAGAGACTGTTTGTACATGACTCCTGTCGTTACCGGCGTCCACGTGTACGTGTTGCCGCTGATTTTGGTGCACACATAAAGCTGATTGTTGGTGTAGTCCCAGCAACGTTGGCCGAGGCCGCCGACTGTGGAGGTTGTCGGCGCGCCGTCTTTCTGCAAAAGAACCGACACATTGAACGCCTCATCCACCGTCGGATCACCCGTCAGACCGAGTGCGGCTGCTGTGGTGTCCTTGAGCAGGGTGTCTTTGTTGAGCGGGGTGCCCTCCTGCGTCGGGCTGTCGGCGCGCACCATATCGTATGTGTTGGTCTGTCCGGAGACGGGCGTGAGCTTTACACGTCCCGGATAGCTGGGAACACGATCACGCATAAACTTTTACCTCCTTTGTATCTTTCCAGAGAAAACCATTTGTAGGCTTTCCAAGCGTTAAACTCTGACAAATCGAGCCGGCCGAAACATTCGCCCGGCGCGAAGCCTCCATAATGCTGTAGTAGTCACAAACAAATTCACCAGACGGCAGGAACTGAGCAACTTTCCAGCCTTTTGTTCGCGCCTGCCGATAGCTGCACGTCCCGTAATTGTTGTTGTACGTACTGTCGCACCACTCGAGGTTTTCAGCATTGTTGTTGCGCTTGTTCTCGTCTTTGTGGTTGATCATTGGTAAATTCTCAGGGTTTTCCAAAAACGCCTCTCCGACGAGCCGGTGCACCAATTTTGTTGCTTTGACTCCGTTCTTGGTCAGGCCGACTTTTTCGTAACCGTTTCCGCTGACGGTTGCTCGGAGGATGCGCTCTTTCTTGGTTCTTCCGATTGTGTCAACATACGAGGCTCGTCTCACTCTGCCCTCGCTGCTTATCCAGTAGCGGTTTTCATAGCCTTTAATCGGCTTCCATATTTCCAAAGCGCTTAACCTCCTAAACTTCCCCGGAGTACAGCTCTCCGGTGTAGTACCATGCCGCCATCATGTTGGTGATAAGCGCGTCGACGTCGAGCAGGATTCGCTCGATGTCGTTCGCTTCGGCAAAGGTCAATTTTTCCATGTCTGCCGGGGTTTCCGGCGTGTCTGCGTACACCGCAAGGGCTGCGCGAATCGTCGCCACATCGGCGAGATACGCGGTCAGCTGCGCGGGCGTGGGGATGTCCGTAACCGTCCAGTCGATTTTTGGGCTGACCGTCACGGCGTAGCCCTGTGCGTTCAGCCGCCCTGCGACGTAGTTTACCGCAGAGCCGACGCGGTTTAGGTCGGTGGCGTTGTACGCGCCCTTTAGCCCCGCGTTCCACTCGGTTTTCTCTGCGTCGGTCATCGATCCGTAGCCCTTTTGGGCGAGCGATGCGACGCGGTCAACATCCGCTTGCGTTCGGTCGGTGATGAGCTTCAACAGGCCGTAGTAGAGCGTAAACTCAAAGTTTGTGCTTGTTCCGGCGCTGTTGATGGCGGTCAGGACGACGAGGTACGTGTCGTCGCTTGCCCTGTCTGCGATTGCCTGCCATGCCGCACCTACCAGCGTCCATGTGTACGCCTTCCCGTTTACCGTACCGGAGACATACACAATATCGGACGGGAGAGAGACGGTGATCTCCTGCGTGCTCATTCGATTGTGACCGAGATGACCATCGTTTTACCTGCGTCGACCGGGTTCGGCGTAATCGTCGCAGATTTGATAACGGGGACGGAGGTATCAAGCGTGACCGTGCGCGTGACCGTGGACACCTTGCCCGCCGCATCTGTCGCGGTGACGACGATGGTGTTCGAGCCTTCGGCAAGCGTGATCGCCTTCGTAAACGCGCCGCCCGTGCCGACCGTGACCGCGCCCTGATCGACGCCGTTTAACTTGACCTTGATCGTGACCGGCGACGAGGTCGCGTCGTTTGTCGTACCTGCGACGGTCAGCGACGAGTTATTTGTAATGAGGTTGTCCACCGGAGCCGTGATGTTGAGCGTCGGCGGGACGGTGTCGACCGTGTACGTCGTGGACTTCTGCGTTGCACTGTTGCCGTCGTGGTCTTTGCAGTCGACCGTGACCGTGTGGGAGCCGTCACTAAGGGCAGACGCTGGCGTGTACGTCACGCTGTATCCGTTTGTGACGGCCGTATTGGTCAGCGTCGCCGCTGCGACCGCTGTGCCGTCAAGCTTGACGACAAGCGACGTCAGATCAACGCCGGAGCCTTCCGCCTCGTCCGTGATGGTAAACACGACCGGCTGCTTGTTGTTGGACACATACGCACCGGAGGACGGGGAGACGATCGTGATGACCGGAGCGATGCGCTCTTTGACGTAGAGCTTTAAGCCCGAAAGCGTCGACGCATCTGCCGACGCGGTCGTGCCTGCCGTGTTGGTGGCCTCGACCTTGACGTTGTAGTACCCGCCGCTCTGGTTATAGGACGTCTTTCCGGGCGCTGTGATCGATGCCTCGTATTTGCCCGTTGACGAGTTAAGCGTCAGGGTATGCCATGTGCCATTAACTTGTGCGCGGACTGTTTTGATTGCCATATTTACACCTCGCCAGCGTAGATGTCGCCGGAGTAGTAATAGTACGGCTCAAGGATCTTGACCGCCTCCGTGACCTCTACGGATAATTTGGTTGCGCTGTTGATATTGACCGGATTCGGGGCAAAAGCCGCCGAAGTGATCTCAAAAATCTTAACGACGAAGCCCTCGCTTGTTTTTGCAGAGATCGTCGTCGGGTCGCTGTCGCCCTCGGAGTTATAGGCGACGAGCTTGTAGGTGTATGTGTTGTTGGGCTCGACGCTTGAATCCGTGTACGTCGTGCCGGTTTGTGTGGAGATAAGCGTCCCGTCCCTGTACAGCTTGTAGCCTGTACATTCGACCGCGCCCCACGCGAGGGAAAGGCTAAAATAGTCCTTTGCCGTCTGCCGGAAGTTTGCAGGAGCGTCAGGAACTTGCTTGTACAGCTCGAGGCAGGTAATTCGCGCGTAGCCATCGCCGGAGTGTCCTGTTTCAGCCGCCCCGCCGGGCGCGGTAAACGACGTGTTGCCCGCCTTGGTGCTGGCGTTGGTCAGATAATACGCCGCGCCGAGCAGATAGCCGCTCGGGGCGTTGGAGCCTGTCCAGACAAAGCCGGAACCACCACCGCCGCCGCGGTCGTCATCGCCGGAGCCGTCCGGGTAAGAGCCGCCGCCGCCGTACCATCCGCCGCCGCCTGCGCCAGCATAGCCGCTGCTCGCCGCCTTTCCCTCGCCGCCTTGGCCGAATGTTCCGGCGTTTCCGCTGCCGCCCGTGCCTCCGGCCGCCTGCGTGCCGCCGCCACCGCCTGAGCCGTAGCTTTGCGTCGCCGTGCCGCCCGTCTCGCCGCCTCCGTACATGCCGTTTTTGTTCGTCGCGCCGTCAGAGCCGCCGCCGCCCGCTACGATGACGCGGGCATACAAACTGTCTGTGCCGACGCGAATATCCGTCGCGCCGCCGCCGCCGTTGTATGTCGAGCGTTTGCCGCCGCCGTTAAAGCCGCCGTTTGTCTTGCCCGTATTGCCGGAGCCGCCGACGTAGACATACAGGGTGGTTTGCTTCTCGAGCGAGATTTCGCCGACGCTGTACCCGCCGAGGCCGCCGTAGGACGTGCTGCTGCGATAGCCGCCCTGCGCGCCCCAGCATTCCAGCTTGTAGCGGCCGGGCTTAAGGGTAACGGTTTGCTTTGCTCCCGTGTAAGCGTAGTTTGTTACTGTGCTCATTCGTTACGCACCTGCCAGCGTCAGGCTTGCGGCGACGGTGTTTGATAGCGTGATCTCCATTTTGGCGATATTGCCCGTCACGGTCGTGCCCCACGGTGTGGGGACGGTGACGCAATCGCCGAGGATTTCACCGTCAAGCACGATCTTCGCGTTGGCCTGATCTCGTTTTGCGTAGTAGTCATAGACGCGCTGCGCGGTCGTCTGGCCGATGGCCGGAGAGACAAGCGTCGCGTCAGTCACCTTTTTTTCGTTCGACTTCGTGTTTGCCGTGACGTTGGGATTTGTCACGGTATATACCGTCTGCGTGTCGGTGTACTTCTTTCCGCCGATCTCCACGCCGCCATTGGCGTCCTCGGCGTAGGAATGAGCGGTAACCGAAACCGACGTGACGAGCGCGTCCGTCGTGACCGTTGCGCCTTGGTAGGTTCTGCCCTCGCCGATGACCTCTGTTGTGTCGTCGAGGGTAAAGACGCGGATTTCGTACCCGCCATCCGTCGCCGCACACACGCCCCACGCAAAAAGCACCTGCTGCAAAGCAGCCCGCTTTGTCGTGGCTTGGATGATGCCGGAGAGGTTGACGTCCGCGACCGTGCCAAAGTCGACGTCGAAGTCGTCGCCGACGATCTCCGTAAAGAGTGTCTTGGCGGATTTTTCGGTGTAGACGCCGCCAGCAAAAGCCGCGTCGTCCAGCACGCCGAGCGAGTCCTTGCAGTCGATTTTATAAACGCTTGTCGACGATCTCGCGGACTGGTTGATGTAGTACACGCCGATAAGATGATTGTCCGTCCATGCCTCGACCGGCTGCTTCTCCTGAAAGAGATACGCAACATTCGCTCGGTTATCCAGTGTCCACGTCATGGTGGAGGTCGGCAGCTCGACGCCGACTGGGTGCATTTCCTGCACGATCTGGACGTTGCGCAACTCCTCCATGCCAAATTCGCGGATGACGCCGAAGACGATTCCGGTAAGCCTCGCATACCGCCGCGGCAGCCACGTTTTTTTGATCGTCAGGACGATCTTGTCAAACGCGACGACTGTCTGCTCGCAAAACTGAATATCGGACGTCACAGCAAAATCTTTGCTTATCTTTAGCGTCGTCCCCTGATACCACGCGATATTCACAAGCGACGGTCGGCCGGGAAAATCGGACATAAGCGTTACGCCGACGGACGAATACGCCTGCGAAAATGTGATCGTGATAACGGGCACGTTTTCAAAAGCGCAGTCTGCGCCGGACATGGCCGACGACCAAAAAGAAACCGTCTGTCCGTTATGGACGCCCCGTGAGCCGTCCAAAGCCCATTGATTTAGTTCCAGCGTAGCAAGCGCCGCTGTCGTGCCGTCGCCGACCAGCTCAGTGGGGGAGGAAAACCCATTTTCTGAGCTGGTGGCGACGGTCGCGTTACCCGCGGCTCCCGGCGCAATATCCTTGTAGACGATTTTTGATGTGCTCATGGCTTCACCTGCGCGTCCATCGGGACGAAGTTGATCTCGATCTCGTCCCATACGTTGGTGCCGTCCGCCGCACTTCTGAGCGAGCGCGTGCCGCTCGTGTAGTACGCCTGATATGAAATCGACTTCTGCCCGTCCGCTGCCTCAAGGGTGACGTAGTCGTCTACGCTGTGCTCGATGAGGTAATCCCACAGAGCGTCAAAGTCTGCGTTGCTCTTGCCGTTGAAAAACGTGATCTTGTGGCCGATGTACGTACCGATGATATCGCGGATCATCCGGCCGGACATGACGCGCCCGGCGTTGGAACCATCGAGGACGTTGAAGGATTCCTCGATGTCCGAGATGGCGACGGTGACGTCGAACGCCTTGCCGTTGATTTTGCAGTAGTTCATCCGTCACCCCTCCACCAGATTCACGCCGATGCGGCTTGTCTCAGCCTTATTGAGCTTGTACACGATGCGGCCGAGCACCTGCCCGTCAAGGACGAGCTGCGCTTCGGTCTGATTTCCGTAACCGCTTTCAGAGAGCGCCTGCCGGAAAGCCTGCACCATCGTGGAGAGCGGTGTCTCGATGTTCGTACCGCTTTTCTGGTCACCGAGCACGGCGAGAAATTCGCGGTTCGGCGGGATAACCGCACCTTGTGCGAGGCGGGGAAGCTGCACGTTGCCCCAGTCCGCCGTCGGGATGTTGACGCCTGGGATGTAATTGAGCAGCCCAGTCACACTGTTTACGAGGCTCGCAACGCCGCTCAAAATGAAGTTGATGCCGCTTTCAAGCGCACCGATAAAGCCGTTGACCATTGATTTCGCCTTGTCCGCCCAATAGTCGGACGTGAAGATTTTCGCGATATGCGCGTTCCAGAATGCCTTTATGGCATTCCACGCGCTGCGGATTTTATCGAGGATGAGGTTCCAGTTCGGCGCAATGGCCGCCGCCAAGCTCGCGCCGCCAGCGGCCATGAGGCCAAGGCCGAGCGGGATGCTCGCCCCGGAAAACGCGAAGATAGCGCCGAGGATAAGCAGCGATCCGCCGAGGACTGCTGCAAGCGCGCCAAGCGGGCCGCGCAGTAAGCCGACTACAGTCTGCCAATTTGCCGCGACACTCGCGCCAAGCCCAACCGCGCCAGCTGCAAGGAGTCCGAGACCGAGCGGGATGTTTGCACCCGCAAAAAGCAGCACCGCGCCGGTTACAAGAAGCGCGCCGCTTATCAGTGCAACAATCTGGGAAATCGGCCCTTTCAGCTTCGAAAGCATCGTGCTCCACTTCGGGGCAATTGCTGCCATCCCGGCGAGGCCAGCCGCAAGCAGCCCGAGGCCAAGCGGGATATTGGCACCGGAGATAAGCATGATTGCACCGACCGCAATCGCCGCCGCGCTGACAATCGTCACAATTGCGTTAATCGTCCCGCCGAGCGCGTTTGTGATTGCTTCCCACCGCGCCGCAACCGGGGCGGCAAGGAATGCTGCGCCGCCGATCATGAGTCCAAGGCCAAGCGGAATATTGACGCCAGAAAAAGCGAGGATCGCGCCGAGCGCCAGAAGCGCCCCGCCGAGGATCATCATGATAACTCCGATTTTTCCTTGCAAAAGCGCCTGTAGTTTGTCCCAGTTTTCGCTTATCACACTCCACATCGTAATAGCGCCAATCGCCATCATCCCAATACCGAGCGGGATATTTGCACCGGAAAATGCAAGGATTGCGCCGAGCGCCACGAGGCCAGCACCGACAAAAAGCCCAACGATCGCCCCAAGCTGGTCAGAGACCATACCCGTAAAGTCCGGCTGCGTGCCGGATGCGCCTCCGCCACCGCCCGAATCCTTGTCGCCGATCTGGTTGATCTCGTCGAAGGATGCAAGGTATTTTCCGGATTTTTTCGCAGCACTCCCGACGCCAGAAAGCGCTTGCTGCTCGTCATACAGATTTTTTGCCGACTCAGCATACGCGCCGACGGACGATCCGAGGATTTTTGCGACGAGCTGCGTAATCGCGTTGATAACCTGTGTGATGACGTTCACGAGCGTGGTAAAAGCCGGGATGACGATCTGAATAAGCGGCTGCGCTAGTGTCCGCAACGCACCTTTCAGTTTTGCGATGGACTGCATCGCCTCGTCGTTCGTCTGAATTGCTTGCCAAACGTATTCTTTGACGTTCCGCAGCGCTTTTGTGATGAGCGTAAAGACGAAAACGCGCTTTGCAAGCCCGGCAATTCGCTTCCAGAGCTTATTAAATCGCTTTTCAGCTTCTTTCCCGGCAGCGGAAAGGCTGTCCGTCTCCGCTGTCGCCTCAGCGACATTGCCGCCGAGGCCATCGGCTTCCGTCCGTGCGCCCGCGAGCCGCGCCGAGTATTCTCCCGCGTTCCGTTCGGTCGCCTCGAGCGCGCGCTCGCTGCGTGCAATCGAGGTTTCCAGCCGTTCGGACTCCCTCGCTGCCGCGTCAAACTGCGCTTGCAACTGCGAGACTTCCTGATTCTGCCTGTACAATGTGCCGCTATCTGCGTCGGCCGTGTTAAGCTCTTCCAGCTTTGCTTTTGCTTCGTCAAGCCGCCAGCCAATTTCGGACAATTCCTGCGACAGCGCGGACTTTTTGCCTCTTTTTTGGTTCAGGGCATCGTTGAGCTTCTGTGCTTCGGCTTTAAGCTCGTTGAGCTTCTGCTCTGCTTCTTTGTCATCGGCGTCGATTTGGATAACAAACGAACCGTCGAATCCTGCCATGTAATCACCTACCTGTTGCAAGTATGCGAATGTTGGTGTATGATGGGGCATACAGCAACATATTGGAGGGAAAGAGAATGAAAACCATTAAATGCGAATCCTGCGGCGCAGAGCTTGATAAAATCGCGCAGACGTGCCCGAACTGTGGTGCGCCGCTTAAGGCCGGCCGAAATCTCGTAGAGTGCCGCGCCTGTGGCGAGTACGTCGCAAAGAATGCGAAAAAGTGCCCGAATTGCGGCGCGAAGCACCCGAACAAGGCTAACCACACCGCATACACTATTTGCTCGGTGATCGTCGTAATAACCGTGATTCTTGTCGCCATCGCCGCATTTAGTGGAGGTTCCAGCTCAAGCGATGGATCTTCGCAAGGCGGAACGAGCAATGCAGATAAGCAAGCGCCGGAGTATGTCGCCATTGACGCCACCGCCCTGTGGACGGCATACCACGAAAACGAGGTAAACGCCGACAATCTCTACAAAGGAAAGCTCCTCGCCGTCACGGGCGTTGTGGAGGACATCGGGAAAGACGCCATCACGGACGCACCGTGCGTATCGCTTGAAAGCGGAAGCGATTTTGAGTTTTATCCAATCCAGTGCTTTTTTCCGAAAAACGGGAGCGAATCGGATCAGCTCGCCGCGCTATCCGACGGTGACACCATCACAATCTACGGAAGATGCACCGGGAAATCGGTATTTTACGTGCAGCTTTCCAATTGCAGCCTTTCCGCCGAATAACCCACGCCGCCCCAATTCGGGGCGGCTTTTCTATACCCATTTCCCGACGGTTTCGTTCTCTGCCGCCGTATACGATCGCTTGAAGTCGACGAGCTTCCGGTTCTGCTTATAAAATTCGCGTTCGGAATCGTCCAGCTTCTTCCCTTTCAGTTTCTTCCGCCGGATGCCGACAACCTGAGCAAATGTGCAATCCCCGATTTCCTGATACGCCGCAAGGAAGGTATACCAGTGAAGGTATTCCAGCGCGCGAATCTCTTTTCCAAGGATGCGGTTCACCGGCGCGACGATAAGCGGGAAATCCTGCTGCCAGTCCATTAACTTGGGCTGGCGCTTTGCATTTTCCTCCGACTCACCGCCGTTGATGAACGAAGTGCACTGTTTCAGCGCCTCAGAATAATCTTCTACCGGCATATCCGGGAAATCCGGGTAAAAGCACTCGAGTGTTTCGAGCGCCTTGTTCTCGCTATCGAGCTCCGGGTCAGAAAGCGCGGAAATAATATCGAGCACGACCCGATAGTCGGAGCGGATCGCATATCCCCGGCCGTTGACGGTTACGCTCGTCGGCAGCTCGTAGGTCATTTGTGATACTTGGCGGAGTATTTACGGATTCGCGGAGACTGCGCTTTCTGCTCACGCGCAAACGCGCTGTCCGTCTCGTCCATCACCGCGAGCATGAGGTTTGCCCACACTGGAAGCCCGTCCGCAAGCGCGTAAACGTTCATCTCGCCAAAGAGCGGCGTGCAGACATCCTGCTCGAATGTCTCGTTGATGATGTCGCGCATCTCCGTGTCGAGCTTGCGAGCCGTCGTGAAAATCTCGCGCGTGCCCTTGTTCTTCTCGGCCTCGGCCTTGTAGTCCTCCTGCTTTTTGTCGAGCGTATCGAAAGCATTGAAAAGCCGCTCAACGAACGTGCTATCGGTAGGGTTGAAGCTGACTTCGCACGCACCGTTGAGGTTGTACGTAACTACGCCAGTGTCGAAATTCAGGTCTTTCATGCGGTTCCCTCCAAAGAATTAGGGCGGCTATGCCGCCCTTTTTTAGCCTGCCGTAAACGTCACAGTGCCATCGGAGACCGACGCCGTGCCAGTGGCGCGCGTGCCGCCATAGGTGACATCGATCGGCATACCGATATTGCCGCCGCCCTCACCACCGAGGCCGGACGGCTTGACAGAGCACGCCGAATAGCGCTCGGCGAAAACGGCCGTGTCCTCCGTGCCTGCGTACAGGTGGACGATCAGCATGTCGAGGTTTGCGAGTGCCTGCGCGTTCTGATCTTTGATAGCAAGGTTCCAGATTTTCTCCTGTGCCTTGTCGCCGGAATCGAGCTCGCAGGGGTCAAACGTCTGCGTGATGGTCGGCTTTTTGAGCGTGGTGTAGGTGTTGCCAAAGATGTCCTGCTTGGACTCTTCGCCCCAGTCAAGTTCCTCACTCGAGTCCTCGACACGCTTGCCGATCGGCGACCACACCGGTTCACCGCTCGCGCCCGTATTGAGGTACGCGACCAGCAGTTCGCGGGCTACGGTCTGGCCTGCGGTCGTGTTAAAGGTAAGATCAGCCATGTTAAATCACCTCATATGTCAGTTTCATTAAAATTTGGTAGTCCTCGTAGCCGTCTTCGTAGGCGGCAAACTTGGACGATTGCGTTACCGGCTCAACCTTGATCGCCCGCACCCCGTCACCGAGGCTCGGGACGTTCTCGCGCGCCCAGTCACCAAAGCGATTGAGCAGTGCGTCGGCTTTGAGCCGTTTGTCGTTGCTTTTCGCCGGTTTGAGCCGGTAAATGAGCTTAAATTGGTATTCGGCCTGATGTCCGCCGAGGATGTACCGCCTTGTGATGTACGTCCCCTGAATCGTCGAGAGCGCCATCCCGGTCTCGTCGCCCGTAGCCGAGTCGACCTCGAGGTACTCGTACCGGATGACGGAGACGGGCTTGTCGGGGAAGCCGTTGGCCCACGTCAAAACCTTCCGGGAAATGTCGTCGACCTCCGCGGCGGTCACAAGCTGTTTCGGTTTGTTACTTTCCATCCGTCATCACCTTCGCGGCCACTCGGACCCATTTTTCGAGATTTTCGGCTTTGGACGCCTCGAACCAGTGCGATTGTGCCTGCCCGTGCATACTCGTGTTGAAAACGAGATTTTTGTCCGTCAGTACCTTGTGCTGCCCTTTCGGGGCGTAGGAGCTGCCGGTGTTCGGGTCGACCATCAGCTTGCCGTAATACAAATACCTTGCATACGGCCCGGGGTAGACGATCTGGTTCCCGACGACGCGCGTCCGCTGGCTCATGCTCCCGGTCAGCGCCGGAGTGTACGGCTCTGTGTCCTTATGCACCTGCACGGCGACGGCGTGCTCGGCCTTTTCCTTGTTCGTTTTCAGCGCGGCGACAATGGGCGCAGAGTCAAACTTGATTGTGAAAGTCAGCACTACACGCCACCGACTTCCCAATGCGCCATGTCTCCGCCGACGTCTTTCTCGTCGACCTTGGAGACGTCATACACGCCGTCGTAGTACGCCTCGATCTTCTGCGCCGTCCAGTCTGGATGCACCGCTTCGCCCTTTACAAAAAAGGTGCTGCGGTTTGCAGTCAGCGTCCAAATCCCGCTTTTGTCGTCTGCACGCCAAAACTCCACGGGGCCGACGTATTTCTTCGCTTCGCCGGTAACGCCGTCAGTGGCCTTTACGTCCATCGGGATATAGAGCGTTACCGCGTCAGCGCCCTCCAAGCCGCTTTTGGTGACGTTGGAGCCTTTGGACGCGTCGAGGTACACGCCCTCCAAAACGGTAATAAAATTGCGCAGCACCGGTTCAAATCCGGTGTCTGCGATTTCTTCCGTTTCGGTGTTATAGATGGTAACAACATGGGGGAACATCGTCTCCACACGCGCACCCCCTTCCGCGGTACAAAAGGCCGGTCGTCAGGAGATACCGGCTTGCGATCAGATACAGCCCTTTTTCAACCTCTGCCGCCGTCGCAAGAGCACCGGAAGCAGTGTCCGCGCCGCTCCTGTATGTCCTCGACCAGTTTCCCACCGACTGGCTTTGCAGTTCAGAGCCGTCCTGCATGGAGTCAAGGCTCTTTGTCGCCGCCGACTTCGCACGCTCGACGTCCGCGTATGCGTCGATCAGAGCGCAGCACGCCATCTGCACGGCGTCGAGGTCGGCGTTTTTTGCCGCTTTGCCGAGGGTGATGTAGTCGAGGTAGGAGCTGGCCCGGACGGCCAGACGCCCGAAGTCAGACTCCGGCATCTGGCCGTAATACGTGCCGACGTAGTAGTCGTAGGTCGCGTATACCATTGGGTCAGCTCCTATCGGTTACGAGCCGACCGTGACAGTCGCAGTGCCGGCCGTGGTGCCGTCCTGCTTCGAGGTCGCCGTGACCGTGATAGACGAGCCGGTTTCGTTCGATGCGACGGTAAGGACGCCGTCCTCAGAAATGCTCGACTTCGCGCCGCTCTGCGTCCACGTCACCGCATCGGAGACAATGCCATCACCGGCAACAGAGGCCGTGAACGCCTGTTTCGCGCCCTTGTTGACCGTAGCCGTCGCGGGTTTGACCGTGACCGTGGTGACAGTGCCGCCCTTGCCGTAGACGGAGAACGGGAACGGGTTCTCGATGTCGGCGTTGTACGCGTTGATCGGATTCGCGATTTCCCAGCCGAGGCGCATAACCGCACGCAGGGCAACCATGTCGTTCTGCATGAGGTTGTAGGTGATCGCCTTGGTGTTGGGATCCTGAATGACGCCCTCGGTGAAGATCTTGAACGTCATGTCCTGGCGGATTGCGTAGACGAGCTGCGACCAGTCGCCGACGATCATCTGCGCCTGAGACGGGTCGAAAGCGCCGTTCATCGGGAAATACATGTCCATGCCGTCGAGGCCGTAGCGGGTAGCGCCCTGCATATCGGACTTGAAGATCGGCTGGCCGGTCGTGTCCTTCAGGCCGCGGAGCTTGCCGCGCATCTGGATTGCGGACATGACGCCGTTCGGGTTGAAGCCGTCGAGCTCGACCTTGGAGATCAGGCCATTTTCGCCCATGATGTCGGTGTAGATGTCCGAGGTAGTCGGGACGCCGTTGCCTGCCGCAATCGCAGACGGAACGACGCCGTCGCGCCACGTGCTCGGCTTGTTGGTGCCGAAAAGGATCGCGGCGTCGATGACCTTGCCGAACGCCTCGTTCAGGCGCGGGCGGACCTCGCCCCAGATGTCGTAGTCAGCGTCGTCAAGTGCCGCCTCCGGGATGGGGACGATGACGGCGATTTCCTCGGCATAGATTTTCTTTTTGTCCCACGCCATCTTCGTGGTCTGCTTCCAAGCATCGCCAGCGCCGGACTCGGTCGCCTCACCGTTGACGAAGTACGCGGACGGGAGAGCGTCGAGGACGTTGATGGTCTGGGTCTTGGACGACATATTCGCCAGGCGGCGGCCCATACGGAGGACGGCCGACTCAGCGATAGCGCCCTGCATGATCTCTCGGGTTACCGGCTCCGGGATGAGGCCGGAAAGTGCGCTGCGGTCGATAGTAGCCATTTAATAACTTCCTTTCCTTATTTGAGTGCGCCGCGGATAATGCTGTTCATCGCGGCATTGACGGTTTCGGTTTTACCGCCGTCTCCGGCGGGTGCTGCCCAGTCGAACGTGACCTTTTTGCGGCTTGCCGTGAGCTGGTCGACGGCAGCCTCGAAGGTGGTCTTGTCGTCCACCATCTTTGCGGCTTTGTACGCGATAAACTCCGCGTCCTCGCCGGTCAAGCCCTTGGACAGCACGTACTTGTCGCGCTTGAGTTGCTCAAGCTCTGCCTGCACGGCCGTCAGGGCGGCTTTGCTGTCTGTGAGTTCTTTCTCGCGTTTGGCCTGTCGCTCCTGCTCGGTCTGCTGGCCGTCTTTCCACGTACGGTACGCGGTCAGCTCTTCTTCGCTGGGCATTCCCTTCATCGCCTTTGCAAGGCGCTTGCCGATCATGGCATCCACTTCCTCCTGCGTGAAGGTCTTCGCAGGGGACGGCTCCGGCGTATTGGCCGGGTTCTGTTTCTCGATAGGTTCGCTCATTTTTTGTACCTCCGTTTTTTGTCAGGGCCGTCGCCCCGCGGTTTAACGCCTCTCGGCGATATAGCAAAAGGGCCAACCGCCGAAGCGGTCAGCCCTTTTTGACTTTAAGGATATTTAAGGTTTTACGATCGTGATAATATCGGTCGCAATCTTTGCGATTTTCTGCATTGCGCTGTTTTCGCTCAGGTATTGCGCACCTTTCAGCGTGATTCGGACGTTTTTGACGTCGGCATACTGATTGCCGAGGATGTCCTTCCCGACTTTCGCGCCCGTGATATACTCCTCATCAAGAAGCATTTGGATAACGCTCATCCACTCATCTTCTGGGACATCAAGCGCCGCGGGGCTGATGATCTGCCCCATATAGTCGGCTTTCCTCTTGTGCTCGAGGCTGTATAGGATTTTATATGCGATTTGCAGTGTGCTCATTTCAGCACCTCAATACTTTCGATCTCGTCCGGGTAAAAGGATTTAATTTCGCCGCTGTCGAGTTCAATGTCCATGCAATCCTGCGTGCCGTCTATCTCCTCAGCGTCTAAAACCATAACGACGTTCCCGACGAACTCGATTCCGTTTTCTGTCTTGAGCTTTATGCGGGGCAGCGAATTTGCATAATCCCAGATATTAACCATGTTGCTCCTCCTTCGGAATCGTCGGAACTATGTGGGTTCCTTTTTTCGCATATACGATCATGATTCGCTTTGTGTCGTGGAAAGCATTATTTGCGTAATATTTCCCAATCGCTCTGTCTAAGTTTCTGTACTCTCTGATTTCCATCGGCGCGTTTAACGGCATCTTGACCGTAACAGTGCCTGTGCAAGCGTACTTATCGACGATCTCCTGCGCTTCCTGTATGCTGACGGACAAAATGCTTTGTGGCGTTTGCCCTTTCGCGAGCCGGGCAGCCTTATACTGCTCAAACTGTGGCGTTCCTTCGATGTGCCGCGCCTGGACCTGCGGGCGGATCGCTGTGGAGACTTCCCCGCTCGCGATTCTTTCTTTCAGTATAGCAGTGTTTTTGCTATTTTGCAACGCCGCTTGCTTCGCTGCTTCTTCACGCGCGGATTTTATCGAGCGTGCCTGAATCTCCGATGCCTCGTCAGAGTGCCGAGCTTCCATCCGCGCCCGCTGCTCCGGCAGCTTCGCGGCTTTGCTGAAATCTTTGTACTTCTGCGTCAGCCGTCGAGCTTTGATGCTCGCGGCCTGCGCTTCGTCTTTAAGCCCGGCCTTTTCAAACGCAATGGCGCGGCGCTTCTGCTTGCGGATGCTGTTTTCCATCCGGCGCTGCATCTGCGTCGCCTCATATGCGGAGTAGTGCTTTCCGTCATACGTCACGTCGTGTCCGTCGTCGATATGTGCAAGCTCCTCGTCGGTGTAGGTGCGCTCGGAGACGCCAGGGATAAACGGAAAGCGCCGGTGCTTGCAATTAACCCCTTCGAGGCCGTCGACCTCGCCGAGGCCGCACACCTTGTAAATGCTCGGGTAGATGTCGCCCGTGCGCTCGCTGTACACTCTTCCCTGCCAGTCCTTGTGAGACGACCATGGAGACGGCCCCGGCTTGTCGCGCGCGCCGGAGTGCGCGGACACCTCAAAATAGTGCGTGCCGAGATATTCGGCAGATTGCACAGTGTATTTGTCGCAGAGCTGCGACACGCCCGTCATCACCGCCCGCCGAACGGCGACGTCGACCTGCTCCGTCCTGCCGCTCTCGTATGATACAACGCGGAGCCCGCTGTCGGCGAGCTGCCGGACAGCGGAGGAAATCGCCTGATTATACCCCGTCGTTCCGCTCTCGATTTGCAGCACGGCGTTATCCAACGCCCATTGGTACGCCTTGGCCGGGGCAAGCGTCGTGCGCCCGCCGTCCACCACAAACGCCATGGAGCGCGTGAGATTGCGATACTCCCCTAAAGTCTGGCGGCGGATCGCGTCGATCTCTGCCTCGCCGACGAGAAATTCCGGCTGCGTGAGCGCCGCGAAGTCGATGAGATCAGTGTAGTACGTTTGATTCCGCGCCACGACGTCAGAAATCAGCTCGTCGAGCTTCTGTTCGCCGATGCCGGTTTCCTGCTGGATGGCCTTTTTGATCTCGTCAAGGTCAACGCCCTGTGCGCGTAAAGCTCGGATGTGCTGCACGGTTACCTCATTGAGCCGGTCGGCCAGATCAAGGCGCGAGCAGATACCGGATAAGAGCGTCAGCTCGAGGCTGCGGAAAAGCTCGGCAAGCTCCTCCGGGAGCGAGTCGAGTAACGCAGGAGTAAACGGGTATTTCTGCATCGCCCGTCACCTCACTCCGTCTCGCTCTCGCCCTCGTCGGTCATGTCCTCGGCCTTCGGCAGCGCCGCCTTGGCCGTCGCCTCGTCTTCGTTCATCCATTTTGCACGAAATTCCCAGTCATTCATGATTCCGGCAGACAACATCTGCATATCCCGCGAGAAATTCGTCGTGTCGTCTTCGATGATTGAGTCGTCGAAGTCGATGGAGATTTCGACGTTTTCATCGAGGCCGAGGCCCATTGCGGCATTGCCCAGCCGAAGGATGATCCGACAAAGCTCGTCGAGCGCTTGCTCGAGGATAATCTCATGCTTTTTGATCGTCCGGAAAAGCGTGGAATTTTCTGAAATAACCTGCGTGGCCGTCGCGATGCTGCCGCCGTCGAAGCGGTAATACGTCTCGCCGAAACCGCACTTGCTCGACAGGATGTTGAGCTGATCCTGAATGCCTGTGTTGTGCTCGGCCGTGCGAAGCGTCATATCAATAGGCGTGATCGCCGAGTCATTGACGACGTCCTCAGGGAGGACGTAGAAGACGACGTCGGACGGGTCGAAAACCGGCTCGCCGTCGAGGAACTTACTTGCGGACGGCTTAACCATGATGCGCTTTTTGCCGAGGACAAATTCGTTGACGTAGCTGTCGTAGGCGATGTCCACGCCCTGCATCACGTCGATGGCGTTTGCGTACACCGAGATGCCTGTCGGCAGCAGGTAGTTGTAGTTGTTGGCGATGTTCGGCCGATCAATTACAAACTGCCGCCGGTCGCTTCCGGTGTGGACGACCGGCGGGATGCGTTCAAAGCCCGCGACGTTGGCAAGCTGCTCATCCGACAGAAGCTCGTTATCGTATCGGTAGATGCGATTCTCGATGATATACAGTCCGTCCGTGCCCTTTTTGTGGATTTGCAGATAGGCGTAGTCCTTCCCGTCGCGCGTCACAACGGACGAAAAAGCGCACTCGCTGATATAGCCGTTGCTCCACGCCAGCGGGTAAATATTCTCAATCGTTACGTAGTCGATCGCGATTCCGGACGCGTTGCCGGGGATGATCTCGCCGCCCTCGCTGACTTCCTGCCCCACGACGCGTGGGATGTACGCGACCGTGCCGAGTGCGGATTTCATTTCCTGCATCTCGTTTGCCCGGACGGTAAAGTTATTCTCCGTCAGGATGCGGTCGACAAATTCCTGCTCGCGCTGGCCCTCCAAGGTGATCTGTACCTTTTCGTTCATCAGGAGGTTCGCCCAATCCTCGCAGAGCTTTTTGCCCATGCCGAGCGAATAGCGCTTGCACGCGACGATACTCGCGCCGTTGCGCACGCGGTACGAGTGGAAGCCTTTGACTTTGCCCTGATACCAGCTTTTCCATTCGGCGACTTTGCCGTAAAACGCTTCTGGGATCGTGGTATATCCCAGCTCTGTTAGCTTTTGTACAATTGAATTGCTCATGCTACACCCCAGTACTTTGCTT
Organism: uncultured Oscillospiraceae bacterium; assembly: GCA_937915075.1. Taxonomy (GTDB): domain Bacteria; phylum Bacillota; class Clostridia; order Oscillospirales; family Oscillospiraceae; genus Hominicoprocola. Next base: position 2,212 of record CALDMA010000265.1, on the reverse strand, counting down.
CCCCGGCTTTTCTCGCCGCAGCAGCTTCTTCAAGCGTGTTAAATCTTCCCAAATGGATTTTCTTACTATCTACGTAGATAACTGCCCTATACTGGCCTCTATCCATGTGGACGCCCTTAACCCCAACTTTGTTGTTTTTTTGGATTCGCTTGTTCCTCGCCTGCTCCGTCCACGTTGCCCATCTGCAATTTTCTGGGGAGTAGTCGCCATCACAATTGATCCTGTCGATGCTCAGGCCATCTTCGTATCCGTGAGATAACGCCCAATTGAGAAATGGCGCAAACGTGGTGCTCCACTCGTCGCAGACATGAATCCCGCGTCCTCCGTAATCTGGGTAATCTTTGCACACTTCGTTGTTGCACCTCTGCTTTAATCCTTGCCAGATTTTGAAAAGCCTCGGATTTTCTTTTTTTAATCCGGTTCGCCTCATGCGATTACCCCCATTCTCCGGTATAGCGGCTCAAGCCCGTATCTCGCTGCGGAAATCACGTGGTCATTTGCATCAGGATAGCCGCTGATGATCTCGCCGTCCTTGTTGCGCTCATACTCGTAGCTCACAAACTCGTCGCAAGCGTGCGGCGTGCGGCGGCGGTCGATGACGATCTTTCGCCGCGCTAAGTACTTCATCGAGTAATCAAGCGAGCCAGGGCCTTTTGCGGCGCTTTTTGCTGGAAGGCCCATCGCCCGGAAGTCCGCGACGCTCTTAGGCTCAGCACTATCGCAAAAGATGTATGCATCCGTATATCCTTTATCCAATATCCACTGTGCCGTTTCGGCATTGCTTTTCTTGTGGCAGTAATACTCGTCGAGAAAGTAAATGGTATTCCTCGCGCTGTCATATGCCATCCGGATAAAGGCAAATGCGTCCGGGTAATATCCCCAGTCCACACCCTGATAGATATGATCGAATCCCGCGATCTCCTCGTCCGTGATCTCTCGCAGCTCCAAATTCTCAAAGACGTTGCCGCCCGTGCCGACCGGAATGCCGAGATACTCGTGCTGATACGCTCGCTCGTCCGTCGCCTTTAAGTGCTCGGCCTCGGCGATGAACTGCTCGCCCAGCCACTCGCGCGGCGCTTCAAGGTATGTCGAGCTGTGGCAAAGCCGGTCGACGCGCTCCTCGAGCGAGTCTTTGTTCGCCCAGTTATCGCGGCTAATCGGAGGGTTATAGCTCTCGAAATTCCAGTATCTTTCCCCGCCGCGCATCGTGGACTGTAGGATCGTACGGATTTCCGCGCGCCCAGCAAATTGGTCCTTCTCCTCGAAGTGCGTGATGGCGATGTACCCGAAGGGCACCTTGATGGACTTGATCTTCATCGGGTCATCGGCTCCGCGAAACATGATCTTCTGGCCGGTCGGCTTGTAGATCAGCTCCATCGGGCTGACTTTGGCTTCCCAATATTCCGCAACGCCTAACTCCCCGATTGCCCAGATGTACTGTGCATACACGCTGTCGCGGATTGTATTTGCGACCTTGCGCAGCACCAGAGCGTGGCAATTGCGATTCTGCTCCTGCATCAGCAGGAGAGGCACGAGGATAGACACTGTCGAGGATTTCAGCGAGCCGCGGCCGCCGCTAAAGTCGTAGTGGGTGTGATCGTGCTGGACGACGTCGCGTGCCACACTGTAAAAGGTGGGGCCGATGATCTGCGATAGGCGCACCTCAGACATCGACGACCACCTGCACATTGTCGACCGTGAGCTTTGTCCCGCTCGACTCGCGCCATCCGAAGTTGCACGACAGCGTAAATTTTGCGCCTGTCGCGCCGTCTTTGTCGTAGAGGCGGGACTCGGCGTACTCCTCGCATCTGGCCTTCGCGCGCGTAATTGCGTCTACAAACTCTGGGCGTTCTTGGTAATTCAGCAGCGCCTGTCTACCCGTAAAGCCGAGCGCAAGCGCAAGCCCCGTCACAGTCGGCGGGTGCGCATTGATAAGCACAGGCTGGCTATACTTATCAAAGAATGGGTTGCCGTCCACATCTCGCAGCGGCTCGCCTTTGCAACTATCGAAATACTCCTCGATTGCCTTTTCCATTGCCGCGACGCTTTTGTACTTTCGCGGCCTACCTCCCGGATGTGCCATGCGCTCGCCTCCTCACTTGTAAAGTAAGAGCGCCGTCGGTCTCCCGCAGCGCTCTCGATACTAGCATTATATACCATTGACTTGGCTCTGTTAGGCCAACTTTTCTATTTTCTCGCAGGAATTGCAATT
>CALDMA010000264.1 GCA_937915075.1 uncultured Oscillospiraceae bacterium | reverse complement strand
GCGGCGGTGGAGAAGCTGCGCGCGGAGCGCTATGCCACCTGGGAGTGGAACTACGGGAGGTCTCCCGCCTGCACGATGCTGCGCCGCCGCCGCGTGGACGGCTGCGGGCTGATCGAGGCGTACATCACGGTCGAGCACGGCCTCGTCTCGACGGTCACCTTTAAGGGGGATTTTTTCAGCGCGGAGGAGCCGGAAGAGCTGGCAGCGCGCTTTGTCGGCCACACGCCGGACCGCGCCGGCTACACGGCGGCGCTTGACGGCGTGGAGGCAGCCCGCTATTTCGCGGGGCTGCAGGCAGACGAGCTGATCGATATCCTGTGCGAGGGATAAAAAGCAGATTGCGACTATCGCGAAGAGTTCCGATGGCATATATGTTACATTTAAGAATGGAAAATGGAGCTGCCACAATCATTGCAGCTCCGTCTTTCTTATTGTCCGGATAAATCTGTGCTGACAGACAAATAGGTAGCTTTGAAGAGGCCCCTTTTTCGTCAGGTAAGCAGATTTAGGTATTCTGGAATGGTCATCGCGGGAATGCTATGCTTACAGTGTTCTTTATTAGATGACTTCTCCTCAGGGAGCTTTTTAAGATGTGAGCCTGTGTTAATTGCGCAGGCATGTTAGGCAGACTTGCGGATTGAATGATTCAACCCATGTCTGCCTTTTTCTATGCCCAGCAACAGCTGGCAACTTTTGAACCATGCACCCGTAAGGTGTTTGGAATATTTTAAGCCGTAAGGCAGAAAGGAAAAGGATTATGCACGCAACCATCATTATGGAGGGCCGTCTGGTCACTGATCCGGAGATCAAGAGCGGAAAGAATGGAGACTACTGCACATTCCGATTTGTGGTCAACACAAAATATGGAAATCAGGACAACGCCTCTTTCTTCAACTGCACCGCAAGCGAGTACATCGCCAATCGGATGCAGAAGGCCGGCATCAAGAAGGGCCGCCTGATCGAGATCATCGGTAATCTGAACCTGCGCCCCTACGAGACAGATGAGGGCATCCGTCAAATCTCTGCTGATGTTAACGTCCTCGAGTGGCACTTTACTGGTTCAAAGCCGAAGGGCGATGAAACGGTCTCTCCGCAGGGTACGACAAAAACCGCGCAGAAGAGCACTGGTAAGGTAAACGAGGAGCAGACGATTCCCAGCGATGATGACGATGACGACCTCCCCCTCTGATCTGGACATACCGATATGGGCTGTAAGTGTTTGTAAATGCTTGCAGCCCATTTTGCTTTGTCCACTCCCAAAACTACATACGAAAGGACTGACGATTTGTGGCTGTCAAAAGTCGAATTGACGCATGGACACTGCTGAGGGTTCTTGTTGTACCCTGCTTGTTTCTCTGCGCGATCTTCAAGCACCCTATATTCCAATGGATCGCTTGCGCTGCGCTTGGTGTTTGGGTATGTTTCGTGATCTCGAAGCTATTTCGCTCAAACAGAAAGCGCCGCAAAAAGATGTCCGCAGAGCAAAAGGCCTTTCCTGCGCAGCAGGAGACCAAACCTCTTACGGAGACTTCACAAGAGACAGATGATGATACCCGACTGAGCTTGCTCAGGCAGGTCAATTATCGAATCATGGAGCAGCTGAAGCAGAGCTATCCCACAGTATCATGGCTTTGGGATACGCGTCCTTCGTCGGAAGAGATCAACAGAGGCTGTACGAAACGGATCAAGCTTTATCACTGTGACCCCTTCAATTTTGGGGAGGTGACACTGAGCGCGTCTGGGAAGCTGGAAATCGCGCTCATTCAGCTCGTGCCTCTCGCTGAAGCGGAGGTGCAGCCGAAGAGTGATGAAGACTTGGAGGAAAAGGACATCCTCTCTCGTAACGATGTGAAGCAATGGTACACGGAAACAGGAATTGCTCTGCTCAACGTATTGATCGATGAGCTGAATGTGCAAGGCCATAAGCGGCTTGTCATTCATGAAAATGGTGATGTCCTCGTTACCGTTGAGGGAAAGGAGCAGGCGGTAGATTCCATCCCTGACTTTCCCCCTCGCCCCGCTTGGGATGATCTTTGTGTACTCGCTCGTGAAGACGATATCTCTGCAGAAGTGCGTGGTCAGGAACTTGCTGTGTCCTGGCCTTAATTGATCATGATGAGGTGTAATTATGGCAAAGACGAAGCTTTTTGAATCTTGGACTTTCCGACTCCAGCTCCCACCGCCTTTTGATGACCCAAAATACTCCGGAGCAAAACCGATGGGCTTTTCGCAGTACAACACTTCCAGTACCGCTCAGAAGGCTACACTCCACTCACCTACTCTTCGCGCCCTGCTGGCCTATGCAAAGCTGGTGAGCGCAACGGAGAATGGGCAGAGTGTGGATGACCTCGGTGCCATCGGCCATCAAGGCAATACCTACCGGATCAGCGAGTACCGATCTGCCAACAAGACCGATTGTGTCGTATTCAATCCAGTTACCGGCAAGTTCAGCGCGGTGCAGATTGAGGACGGCTCGCAGGTTCTGAAGCCCTATTCTCTGGGCGCTGGTAATGGTTCTGGATCTGCCCTGCTATTCTGCCTGATGCCCGTTCTCAATGAAGATGATGAGTTCCGCCAGAAATTTCAGGAGTTCACCTCACATTACGAGAGCGGTTGGGCTGATATGGACGCTGCGTTCGAATGCGCACTTGTCCTCTGCGACAATGTCTATCGTCGTATTGAGAACAGCAAGCAGTTGGGTACGGATGGCGTCAAGATCTCCATCCCCACTACTGGTAATATCTCAGTCATCACGCAGATGGCATTGGATAGCGGAAACTACGCGCCGACCGGTGCCTCTTATGGCAACTTCACCATCATGCAGCTCTCAGGTACCGCTACGGCAAAAGCTACCTCGCTTCAGAAAGAAGACTTTGTCGGCAAGTACACCCTCTCTAATCGGATCCTCACGGATCGGGAGAAGGCAATGGTACCCACACTACCCGACTGGTACATCATTCCCAAAGAGGTCGTTCGCGTGTGCGAGCATGCCAAAGCAACGACGGCATCCAACCAGCCAATGCGGAACTTCCTGTTTCGCGGTGAGGCGGGTACCGGCAAGACTATGGGCGCACAGGCTATCGCTGCTGGCTTAAATCTGCCTTATACCCTGATGACCTGTAGTGCCAACACGGAGATTACAGACTTGGTTGGACAGTTCATTCCTGATACCAACGGCCTTCATGGCAGTACTCCTATCGAGGATCTCCCGAAGATCTCCGACATCCCCATGCATCCGCCCAGCGTCTATATGATGCTGACCGGCGAATACGATGAGTCCAAGACGGAAGATGATGTGCTGCAGAAACTCATTGAGATCGCCGTTGGCAATCTCATGGAGAAAGAGGATTCAGCTGGCCAGCGCATCCGTTATGTGGATACGCCTCTTGTCGAGGCAATCCGGCATGGGTATGTCTGCGAGCTGCAGGAACCTTCCTGCATCGCGAATCCAGGCGTCTTAGTCGGCTTGAATTCCTTGCTGGACAACTGCCAGGTAATTACTCTGCCGACTGGTGAGCGTGTGCGGCGCCATCCGGATACAGTCATTGTTGTTACGACAAATTCTGACTACTCCGGCTGCCGCGACATGAACCAGAGCGTGATCTCCCGAATGGATCTGATCTACGACATGGAAGCGCCTGATTTGAACACGATGGTCAAACGCGTGATGAATGTCACCGGATTTACCGATGAACAGGAAGCGACAAAGATGGCCATCGTCGTGCGCGACATTGCGGAGCGTTGCCGCCAGACAATGATCACGGACGGCAGCTGCGGTATGCGTGAATTCAAGAGTTGGGTGCTCTCCACGATGGTGACGAATGATCCTTATGAGTCGGCCCTATCTACGATCATCTCTTCCGCTTCAGCGGATCCGGATAATCGTGCTGAGCTGATCTCTGCTTGCCTTGAACCCCAGTATTCCAAAACGATTTGATGAAAGAGGTGTAATTTGATGAGAATTGATCGAGAGTCCTTTATCCGTTTTGCTGTCGCTGTCGCGCTGGCATGCTACGACCTGCCTGCTGACCCGGCTATGACCTCTGAGGAGGCAGCGCAGCTCGTGAAGTGGGTCATTGACATGGCACTCGGGCCTGACGCATCGAATGTCCAAGTGGAGCCTATGGAGAACTATCCTGCTTTCAGCAAGATGCCGCTTATTATCAGCATGGCTGGCGTGCAGCAGCATCTCTTTTGGTTCTACCCGCAGCAGTCCTTTGAGGAAATGTGCGATGCGCTCTCCGCAATGCTCGGCGAGATCCCTATCAGCTGCGATAGTATCCCGGCATGAGGGGAGGCTGTGCATATGAGAACATCCCACCGCCAGATCCGAAAGAGGATCCTCGACGCCAAAAGCAAGATCACCGATGAGGAGTTCTTCTCATCCAGAGCCTATAACGGGTATTTGACGGATCTTGCGGAAGCGGCGACAAAACGCTATAAGCGTCCGCTGCGTGTGCGAGTTGTTGTAGATCATGATGATGAGACCGTTGCCTTCACGGATTACCACGGGATCTACATCAATGCCTGTAACCACATCACCTGGAGCTTTCCTTCCAGGCTCCTTCGTTCCATGAGTCTTGAAGGCCTGAATGCGCATGAGTGCGGGCACAACCTGTTCACCGACGAGCGCATTTGGCACAGCTACTTCGCCGGACTCGCTAAAGGCAAATTCTATCCGAAGATGCCTGATGGTCTGGACAGTATGCAAAAGCTCTATGCGAAAGACATCCTCGAGGCGCTTACAGACGATACAGACACAGTCCCCATGCAGGTCATCATGAGCACAGCGCATGCGTTGAGCAACATCTTAGAAGACGGATATGTGGATGCCAGGTACTCGTATGAGTTTCCTGGCTCCCCCGCCAAAGGGATCGCGCTCAATAACCTGCGCTATGCGGATACCATGCCGGAGATCACGGAGATGATCAATCGCAAGTACTATGATCATTCGATCGTAGTCAATCTCCTGATTCAGTATGTCAGGGCGCATGAGGTCAACAACCTATCCGGTTACACCGGCGAGTTCATCGACAAGCTGTATGAGTATATCCCCTGGATCGACGAGTCCGTCTACGATGATGATGCCAGATCCCGCTGCGAGGCCACCAATAGGATCCTTGTGGATCTCTGGCCCATGATGCAGCGCTGCTTCGATGCTCTGCGCGATAAACAGAAGCAAGCCCAGCAGCAGGCGCAGCAATCCTCCCAGCAAACCGCAAAAGGCGGTTCCGGGAGTGGTTCTGGTCAGCCCGGCAGAGGCGATGATGACGATGATGGCAGCCAGCAGGGGCAGCAGGCGGTTGAGGAAGACCTCTCCAGCCAACTCCCGAAAGCGGCAGCTAACTTCACCATCAAAACCAAGCCGGTTCCCAGTAATGGCACCTTTACTCCCAATCCCGGTCAGATGAACGCGATCCGGGCACAGGTCGAGCGTGTGATTGCTGAGGAGACAAGCCGTATTGCCGCCCATCTGACGAATAGCATCACAAGTAGTGGAAATGGTGGCGTTGACCAGAACAGTGAGTATGAAGGCAACGATTATGAGCATGCGGCTGATGACATTGAGCGTCTCTTATCCTCCATGGCGGAGGAAAAGGTGACAGAGGATTTGGAAGAAGAGCTATCTGAGGATCTTCAGCGAGAGGCGAATGCCATCCGATATGGTAACGCGCATCGCAACATCCATGTGACCGTCAATCGTATGGCGCATGTGGATCAGAACCTCATCGACAGCTATAACCGTGTGGCTCCGGAGTTTTTAATGCTCTCCAAGCGATTGCAGCGTAGTGTCAGTTCCGCTCTCCGCGATCGGCGGCAGGGCGGGAAGCAGACAGGACTCCTAATTGGGAAACGACTCAATCAGCATGCGCTCTATCGGAACGATGGCCGCATCTTCTATAATTCCCGACTCCCGACGGAGCCGATCAACCTTTCCGTTGGCCTGCTCATCGACGAGAGTGGCTCCATGTGTTCAAATGACCGCATTACCAGAGCCCGAGCAACTGCCATTGTGATCCAGGACTTCTGCGAGTCGCTTGGCATTCCGCTGCTGGTCGTTGGTCATACCGCCTGGAGCTCACATGTTGAACTGTTTTCCTACTCGGACTTCGATACCTACGATAAGAATAACCGCTATCGGCTGATGGACATGAGTGCCAGAGACTGTAACCGCGACGGCGCCGCGTTGCGCTTTGTGGCGGAAAAACTCTCTAAGCAGACATCTGAGGTGAAAATCCTCATGATCATCTGCGATGGACAGCCAAATGATGACGGTTACTCCGGATCTGCAGCAGAAGCTGATCTGCGTGGGATCAAACTGGAGTATGCGCGAAAAGGCGTCAAAATCTACGCGGCAGCCATTGGTGAAGACCGCCCGCGAATTGAGCGGATCTATGGTGATGGCTATTTGGACATCACCAATCTCCAGGAACTA
>CALDMA010000263.1 GCA_937915075.1 uncultured Oscillospiraceae bacterium | reverse complement strand
TTCGTGATTAACGCCGGAGTACGGGGAGACATATGGCGGTTGGTATGGTGATCACTGACAGCGTGAATCACGCCGTCGATCTCCGCCTCTGTATTTTTCGTGTACTTTGCGATCTTTTCCGGTGTGGAGAGATCGAAGATCGGCGTCCATGTGTCTACCATCCGAACAGAATAGTAGGCGTCGATCCCACGCCCGTGAATCGACTTGTTTGCCATATACCCGGTAGCGCCGGGCGTAGTCCCATAGGTAGCAATAAAGTACAGGTAGCCGGTCTGAAACGATGCCTTCTCCAAAAACTCTTTCACAATGCTCGGCAGCCCCCAATCATAGGTTGGGGAAATAATGCCGACGGTCTCATCTGCAAAATCATATCTGTTTTCTTTAATGCAGTCGGCAATGGACAGCATTTCCTGCTCCGTATCCTGTGTCAGGCGGGTCGCAACATATTTGCAATTTCCTGTCGCAGAAAAATAAAGGATCATTTGCTGACCTCCGTTGATTCCGGTTTGCCATTCTGATTTGAACGCACCGCACCACAGCTTTTTGACTTCTTGGATGCAGTAGCTTCATAGCTCATGTCCAACAGCATCTTAATTTGCTCATCCGACACACTGCCGTCCAGTGCTACCGTGATCCACTGTTCCTTGTTCATGTGATAAGCCGGGAAGATCCCCGCCTCGCCACGCAGAGAACCGACCAGGATCGGATCGCATTTGAAATTGACCACATTCAACGGTTCTGAGCCGTGCAGTCCCAGCTTGTCCTTCGGCACATCCATGATAAGGGCAAACCATTTCTGATTGCTGCTATGCCGGAACACCTCGTAATTCGGGTATTTGAGCCACGGATAGTCCGCCTTCGCATTGTAATTTTCCATGATAAACTGTTTCAGCTCTGTGCGGTTCATTCCGTTCACTCCCTGCCTTTATCTTTTTTCAGCCGGTTCTCTTCGCCCCAAACGCAGAGCTGATCCAGCACCTTCATCAGAGACTTTCCACGCTCAGATAGGGAGTACTCCACCTTCGGCGGAATCTGCGGATACTCGGTACGGACGATCAATTTGTCGGCTTCCATCTCCTTGAGATTCGTGCTGAGGGTCTTGTCGGAAATGGTTTTCAGATACCGTTTCAGCTCATTGAACCGCACGGTTTCAAACTCCATCAGGCAGTAGAGAATGACCATCTTGTGCTTGCCGGAGATCAGCGACAGCGTGTAGGCAAAGCCGGTGTCCTCAAAATTGGCGTTCTCAATATAGTTCTTAATCATTAGCTTTCTCCAAAGATAGTACCTGTCTTTTTGACCAGTACTTGAATTTCTGATTTGCTTGGGTATAATTATAAGCAGGATGAACAGTCCTGTCAATCTGATCACAAGGAGAAGTTATCATGAGAACAAAACTGAAAATTACCGAGGGTATTTTCCCAATGCCGGTTCTGATGGTTGCGACTTATAACGAGGACGGCAGCGTAAACGTCATGAACGCTGCGTGGGGAACGATGCAGGAGCGGGACACCGTTGCTCTGAATCTCACCGAGACCCATAAGACCGTGCAGAACATCAAGGCGCGGGGCGCATTTACCGTCAGCATTGCCGACGCCGCGCACATGGTCGAAGCGGATTATTTCGGGGTGGAATCCGGCAACAAGGTTGCCGACAAATTTGCCCGCAGTGGGTTGACCGCAAGCAAAGCCGAAAGCGTGGATGCACCCGTCATCAACGAGTTCCCGATTTGCTTGGAGTGCAAATTCATTGAGTATCAGAACAATGAATATGGCTGCGGTGTCATCGGCAAGGTGGTCAATGTCACCGCTGATGAGAGTGTTATGTTGGACGGAAAAATTGATATGTCCAAGGTCAACGCCATTGCATTTGATCCCTACACCCACGGCTATTACAAGGTCACCGAGCGTGTGGGCGAGGCATTCCGAGATGGCTTAAAGCTGAAAAAATAACGACATAAGAGAATAGCAAGCACAGCAAGTGTAGATACACTTGCGAAAAACGGCGTGGGTTGACCGGGATTTTCTTGCAGAGTAGCAAGCAAATCCGGTGAGTACCCACACCGGAAAAACAGAGCGTTCCGGATGATTGCCGAAACGCTCTGTTTTTGCTTTTTGGGATAGTCCCAAGCCCTTATTAAGGCAGAATTATGCGCTGTCTCTTTCCGTCGCACATTGGATAAAAGCACAATGGGCGGGAGCGCACGGAGCGGTCACAGGGCTGCTGTCTGCGAATCCTCGCTGATCTGTCTCAGGACTCTCCTGTTTCGCACAAACCGCAGCAGGTACATCACGAGCAGCCACACCCAGGAAAGCATTTCGGCGTAGGCGATCGACATATTGCCGAAGTACGGAGCCATTGCGTAGGAGGCGAGGATGCGTACCGCCAGCGACACCATGCCCGCAATGCTGGAATACACCAGATCGCCCCTGCCCTCAAGGTAGCCGCGGAATGCCGTGGTCAAGCCGAAGATGGGATAGAAGCAGGCGATGCGCTGAAAGAACGCGCTTCCGATCATGACCGCAGTCGCACCGGCGCCGAAAAGGGCAATGATCTTTCCGCCTGTCGGGATCACGATCCCGGTAAGAAGCAGCGACACCACAAGGGTCAATATCGTACCGGCAGTGAGCGTTTTGCGGGTGCGCACCTCATCCCCCGCGCCGTGGCTGTGCGCGGTGATCGTGGAGATGCCGGAGCCGAGATTCACAATGGGCAGCATGACCAGCGTATCGATGCGGTATGCCGTGGTGATGGCTGTGACGGTATCCGTTCCGAAGCGGTTCATAAAATCCTGCAAGACCAAACCGCCCAGAGAGCTGATGCTGGATTGCAGCATCGGCGGCAGTCCGAACCGCACGCCCTCCCGCACAACGCAAGCGCAGAAGCTGTCCTTTCGGTAGCCGCTTTTCAGCCAGCGGTACTTCCTTGTTCCGTAGATCACGATGAAAACGGTCATCGTCGCCTGAGACAGTACCGTTGCCGTGGCTGCGCCCTGTACGCCCCAGCGAAATACCGCAACGAAAAGAATGTCCAGCAGCACATTGACGATGGAGGAAAGCAGAATGGACAGAAACGGGATCCGGCTGTCTCCAAGTCCGCACAGGGTTGCGGTATAGACATTGTAGACCGCTAAAAACGGCAGACCGAGGAAAATGATGCGGATATAGCTGCTGGCAAGCCCGATGGTATCGGACGGCGTGTGCAGCAGTGCCATAAACGGATAGGACAGCGCGGAGCCGCCAGCCGCAATGAGCAGAAACACCCCGCCGAGGATCACGGCGAATACCGCCAGCACGGGCGGGATATTTTCCTGCTTCTTCGCCCCAAAGTTTTTTGCGATCAGGACGGACAGCCCCAGCGTGAAGCCCGTGATGGTTGTGATAAAAAAGTTGATGGGCGTTGTTGTCACACCGATAGCGGACAGCGACAGTTCTCCGTCCACATTGCCGACGATAAACGCATCCGCCCAGTTGTAGAGCTGCTGCAGAACGCCGCTGAGGATCAGCGGCAGGCTGAACCAGACCAGCTCCTTCATGATGGTTCCAAGTTTTTGATTTGCTTTCATATTGTCCTCCTGAAAAAATGCAGAACAAAACCACGCAATTGTTCTGCGCAATTGCGTGGTTAAAAGCAGCATATCAAATGCCTTGAAAACACCACATCATCATTTTGTGGCATCATTATAGCACGGAAAAATACAGACTGCAACACCCGATTGGCTCAGAATAAAAAGGGGGAAATCTACGTTTATTCGTCAGGATAAACCGCATTTGCGAGAGAAGATATTTTTGCATATACCCCTCTCTTCGTGCCGACCACAGGCAAAAAATCCTTGAATTTTAACCCCAAATCGTACACAAATCCATCCTATCAGTCAGAGAATGGGGTAGGCATTCCCTACATCCGGTTATCAGGATTGATATTTGCTTCCGATGAATATTGTCAAGACGGTTTTTCAAATTAAACTGTAAACACTCTGCGAACGAGACAGATTCACAGAGATTTTCGGACAAAAATGGCTTGAAATCAGGTGCGGAAAATCAATGCTTGCCGGATTCGTGAAGCATTTGCCGTCTGCGTGTATAGATTGCACCGTTCCGTGATTCACGGTATTGTGCAGCCAGTGCGCGATTTCGCGTGACCTTTTGCGGTTTGGCTGGTTATCGTCCGATTCCATGACGTGCAAAGGTGCGTCCTGTGTACAGGGTATCAAATGTGACACTCAAAAACGTCAGAAACGTAAAAAGCCCTGTGCCGCGCTCAATACGCAGCACAGGGCTTGCATATATGAAAGAATACGTCGAGTAGAGAGATTGTATAAAAAGCAGAACAGCTCCACTGACGAATTATCAGTGGAGCCGTTTCCTTATTCCTCAATATCTATTTGCCGATTGTCATAGAGCGGGTTTTCCAGCAACTCAGCCGAATCACCGGAAAACACCTTTGCAGCATCCCCGTCTCCCTGCAAATACCACAGAAACCACGCTGTCACATAACCATCAGCGGAGTAGAGCATTTTTCCGTGATCCATGCCGCTGCGCAGCGCCATTGCCTTGGGGACAGTCATCGCATCATAGACCTTCTGCGCTCCCTCCGGCGTGATCACATCGTTCGCATCTGTCGCAAGCAGCAGCGTGGGAACCGCCATTTTGTCCGGCTCGTAGTGCAGACCGATCGCATCGGCCAACTCCATCTCCGTGGGAGACAGGCTGACAGCGCAGGTATAGAGATTTCCGTGGGGCTGCTGCGTCACAGCGTTGAACACGCCCACACCGCCCTGAGAGTGGCCGGTAATGCCGATATGAGCGGTATCCACCTTTTGATAAAATACGCCGTTGGGGTCATCATTCTGTTCCAGAAGATAAGCAAGCGTGGCATCGGCGGAATCCCCGGAGCAAGTGCCGGGATCCTCGTTCCCGATGACAATGAAGCCCCACGAAGCAAGGTGCTTGAACAATGCCGGATATTTGGACGCATAGACGCCCGTGCCGTTGACCATTACCACCACGGGGTAGGTCTTGTCTGCTGTTTCCATCTCGGCAGGGTAATAGGTAATGAACTTCCCCCAATCCTCGGAAGCATCTGCTTCCGTGTACTTGACCTCGTACTGTCCCATCTCCAGATATTTTGCCTCCAGCTCGCCGCCGGTCTCCACGGTTTTCGTGTAGTTGCCCGGCACGAAGGGCTTCTTGGACAGGATGAACAACAGGATCACCAACAGCAGAACAATGGCGAGAATTACAATCCCCACCCATTTTAGGATCTTCAAAACAATTTTCACTTCATTCTCCCATATACTTCTCTAAATACGCTTCTACGGCTTTCATATAGTCGGCGTAAACCTTGTTGTCATTCTGCAAGCCGTGGCCGGAGTGTTCCATCACAAAATACTGATAGTCCGCACCGCTCTCTCGCAGGGCGGCTTCCAACCGCTTGGAGGCAAGAAAGGGCTGCACTTTGTCGCAGGCTCCATAGGCTACCACCGTTGGCACGGGATTTTCAGCAACATAGTCCGCTGCGGCAATAGCGTGAACCTTTGAAAGATAAGTGCCGTCTGCCATTTCCTCCGGCGTGATCTCCTGCCCGCTCATCACGCTGAACAGCGCAGCACCGGCAACTCTTGACTCTTCGGTGTCCAGTCCCACGCCGAAAATTCCCCAGTCCTCTGCCACGAAGCTGGACGGGCCGACTGCGCCGAAGGTGAACACCACCGGCACAGGTGCATCCTTCCCATCACGGTAGGCATAGATCATGGCCAGTGCGTGACCTGCGGAGCCACCGGCAACGGTCATTCTATCAATGGGATAGCCCGCCTCCGCTGCGGCTTCCACGACTTTTGGGACAGCTGCTTTGATCTCCTCAGACTGGCTCAGAACGCTGGCGGTGTTGGTCTCCGTGCGAAGCGTGTAGTTGATGCCCGCTGCCACATAGCCCTTGGAGCAGAGCCACGCCAGCATATCCCGGTCACCGGATTTGTCCCTGGAGGTAAAGCCGCCTGCGTGGAGGTAGACAGCCAGCCCGTAATGGGATTTGCCGCTGTCCTTCGGCAGGTACAAATCGAACTTGTTGGCCTCCCCGTCGCCATAAGGCAAATCCTCTTTCAGAGTGCCGACCTCGTCGCTCCATTTTACGCTGTATTCCTTTGCCCAACCGGGCTGAATGGCAAATTTGCTGACAACACCCGCGCCAAAGGCCAGCAGAAACGCCAAGATTCCAGCTCCGACCGACACAGCCCGCACCTTCTTTCCGCTTTTCCCCTTGCTCATAGGAGGTTTCCTCCGAACAACGTACCGCCCAGCAGCAGGTTCAATAACGCACGCACCGCCAGCCGTCCCAGAAGAAAGCCGGTAAGGATGATCGCCGCAAGGATGAGAATCCGTTTTGTTGTGAGTGTCATAAACTATCTCCTTGACTTTTTGATGAGACAAGTGTATCATA
>CALDMA010000262.1 GCA_937915075.1 uncultured Oscillospiraceae bacterium | reverse complement strand
GCGTTGATATCCAGCCCCCGCTCCCGGAACAGCGACAGGAGCTTTTCGCGGTACTCGCCCTCCCGCAGCGTCGGGTATTGCTTTGCCAGCTCGTTGAGCTTTTGCCGCAGCTCCTCGTTGGTGTCCGCTTCCCAGTTGAATTTGGCGGTCTCCGCGAAGGAGAGCTTTTTCTTCTTCCAAGGCCAGTTCATAGAAATTGTCCTTTCCGCGCCCCTGCGCTGTCGCCGGCGGACGGCATTCTTCCTTTTCCGGAGACAGGATAGCACAGCCGCGCCCCGCCGGAGCAAAAATGCCGGAATTGGTCGTTTTGCCTCCCGAATTGGTCACGAACAAAAGAACACCGCCCGCGGGCGGTGTTCCAAATTCCGTATGGATGGTCGTATCTATGGATTGAGGATGACGCAGGCGGTGCAGATGCCGGCTTCGACCTTGTAGTGCACCTCGCCCTGATAGCGCTCGGCGGCGGAAACAATGCTGTCGATCCCGACGCTCCGCTCCGCGGGCAGACCGTTTTCCAGCTTCAGCCCGGCGCCGCAGGGGTTGCTCGCCGCAAGAACGGTTTTTTTGCCGACGTTTCGGATGTGGACGCGGATGGGGCCGGCGCTGTGCGCCGCGGCGCAGGCGTTGAGGGCGTTTTCCAGAAGGTTCGCGAGGATGGCGACAAAGTCCACGTCGGCCACGTCGGACTGCGCAGGCGTATCCGCCTGCGCGGTGAACGCCACGCCCGCCGCCTTCGCCTTTTCGGCGTAGGAGCGCAGCAGCTCGTTGACCATGGGGTGCGGGCACCACGCGGGAAAGCTCTCGACGGTCTCCTGCTCCTGCTCAAGATAGCGCAGGATGCCGTCGGTGTCGCCCGCGCGCGCCATGGCGGCGATGCAGGCGTCATGGTGCCGCTTATCGTGGCGGATGCGGCGGCTCTCCCGTTCCGCCCGGCTGACGGTCTCCGCATAGCTCGCCAGGTACTCCAGCTTCTGCTTGACGAGCGCTTCTCTGGCGTCCCTGCGCATATAAAAAATGTTGCCGATACTCAAAACGCTGACCGCCGCGTAGGTGCATACCGCAGCGCAGAAGGCGAACAGGGTATCCGGCTCCACTCCGTCGTCCAGCCGTATCCTTGACATGAGGGCTATGAACAGAAAAAAATAGATCGCGGAAACGGCGCTCAGGAGCTTCCAGCTCTGCTTCCGAAAGCCGCTGACCTCGCGGAGCAGCGGCCTGCCGTATTTCCGGTAGGTGAGCAGGATCGGCAGCGCCGTGACAATATGGAGCGCGGTGCGCACAAGGTATTTGACCGCCGCCGGGCGGTCGGGCAAAAGAAAATAGCACAGGTAAAGGCCGCCGGACCAGGAAATGCAGCACACGCAGAAAAACGTGATGAGCAGGTAGAGCTTTTTCCAGAAGCCGTCCGCGGACACCGTGATAAAAATGCCGGAATAGCTGAGAAAGCCGACCGTCAGCGACACCGGCAGCCGCAGCGGCGCCGGCAGCAGGCCGAAGCACAGGTACAGATCCAGCAGCAGGATAAGTCCCTCCGCGCCCCACAGCAGCGCCGTTTTTCGCACGGACCAGCGCCGCTCCTGCATCAGCAGGCCGGCTGCCAGCAGCGCCGCGAAGATCGCCAGTCCCACATAGACGATCGTTCCGATGTAGCGGGGGTCTGTCATCCGTTTTTGACCTCCTCCAGGTAGAAATCAAAGTACGCCTGCCTGATCTGGGCGCGCAGCCTTCGCGGAACGGGAATGCGCTCACCGCCGTCCATGATAAGGTCCGTGCCGGAAAAGCAGCGGACCCGCGCAAGGTTCACAACGTAGGAGGCTCCGCATGGGATCATGCCGCGCCGTCCCGCCAGACAGTCCTGCAGCTGGGCGGCGGTCAGCCGCGCCGTCAGCCTCCGGCCTGAGGATAGAGAGAAGATGCGCCGCTTGCCGTCGGTCTCGATGTACAGAACGTCCTCCAGTGCGATGCGGTGCAGCTCGCCCTCGCAGGGGAGCAGGAGCCACGTCCGCTCCTGCCGCAGGGCGATCACGCGGTCCAGCGAGGCGTTGAGCTTTTCCTGCGTGTACGGCTTTTGAATGTAGTCCGCGGCGTGGAGCGCGAAGGCGTCCACCGCGTAATCCGAGCTGGTCGTCAGGAAAAGAATGTCCGTATTTTCGCTGCATCGTAGGATGTCCCGCGCCAGCTCCGTCCCAAGCATACCGGGCATACAAATGTCCAGCAGGGCGATGTCCGGGCAGCCGCTCTTCTCAAAGGCGTCCAGCATCGCAAAGGCGGAGGAATAGACGGTCGTCTCGATGCCGTGCTCCTGATGCGCGGCCGCATAGGTGTGAAGATCCTTCGCGATCCGCTCGCGGTCTTTGGCGTCGTCGTCGCAAATGGCTATTTTCAGCATCGTCCCGCCTCCTTCGCCGTGCTTTTCTGTATTATATACCGCCGCCTGCCGCTTCGCAAGCGGTCGGCTCCGCCGCGGCATAAGCTGCCACGGTGTACTGCCGTCCGCGCACCGGCGTCCGGCGCGAGAAAATCACCGCGCCGTCCATTGGTACGCGATCCGGGGGGAGCCGTCCCGGACATGGATGATCCCGCACCTCTTAAAGCCGCTCTTCTCGATCAGCCGCTGCATCGTCGTATTGTCAGCGTGGGTATCGACGCGGACATTGGAGGAAATGCTTTTGCAATGCTCGGCGGCGCATTGGAACAGCCCGTGGACCTGCCCGTCGCCGGCCAGCCGATGGATCGTGACGTAGGGCTCGTCGTTCAGCCATTCGCCCTCCTCGATGCGCGCGTAGGTTGGCTCCGCGCCCTCGAACAGGGCAAACACCCCATGTATGCCGGTCTCGTCATAGATCACCTTACAGGCTCTTTTTTGAATGTCGGACCGGATCAGGTCCGCGCTCGGATAAAAGTGGCCCCATTGGGTGGGATTTCCCGACCGGATCATGTAGTCCTGCGCGTATTCGTATATCCTTTGGATCTCTCCGAGGTCGGCGTCCGCTGCATTTCGCAATCTGAGCATATGGCTTCCTCCGCTTTCATTCATTTTTTCGGGCTTCTCCGCGTCAGCCCAGCTTATCGCCGTTTTGAACCTTCTTGTCCGGCGTGATCAGCACGACGCCGCCCTCGCTGTATGTGCCGAGGACAAGAACCTCCGACATGAAATCGGCGATCTGCCGCGGCGGGAAATTGACGACGGCCAGCACCTGCTTGCCGATCAGCTCCTCCGGCTTATAGTGGTCGGTTATCTGCGCCGACGATCTTTTCGTGCCGATCTCACCGCCAAAATCAAGCGTCAGCTGATAGGCGGGCTTCCTCGCCTTTGCAAAGACCTTTGCGTCCGTGATCGTACCGACACGAATATCCAGCTTCATAAAATCATCAAATGTTGCCATACAGAGCACATCCTTTCTTTGCCCGATTCCTTGCGCTCAGAATATCACAGCTCCGGACGGTTGGCAATGGGGTGCGGCAGCCTTTTTGAAAAGAATATTCATCCGCGTGAAAGACCTAACCTTTGGTTAATGGTTTTCCGCTTTCATCCGCCGTACAATGAAGATACGGCGGATCTTTTTATCCCCCGATACGCTGAAAAAGGAGGACGCACGCTTGAACCGGAGATACCTGTCAGCCGTTGAACCGCTGCCGGACCATATTCTGCAGGTCGATTTCGTATCCGGCAGCCGCCTGCTTCTGGACATGAAGCCGTATCTCGACAAGACCCGCTTCCGCTCCCTTTCCGACCCACTGGTATGGAGCAGCGCCGTGACCAACGGCATCTTCGTCCGCTTCGGAAGCGTGGAGCTTAGCCACGACGAGCTCCTTTCCATGGCGGAGCAGGAGCATTGAAGCAAACGACCCGGATCAGAAAAGGAGAGAAGAACGATGAAAGAATGGAAAAAATACCTGTCCCTTATGCTGGCGCTGGCGCTGTGCCTGTGCCTGACCGCCTGCGGCGGCAGCGACGAGGACTACGACGACAACGACGGCGAGGACTACAGCAGCGATGAGGTCAGCGCACCGGATACCTTTGAGGGAATGGTCAAGGACTCCGAGCTGACGACGAACTATGCCATGTACTGGGGCACCTGGATCGACGCGGACAATAACAGCGAGCTGCTCGTGGCGATGGCCGACAGCGGCGACGAGGTCCGCTTTGATCTGTATCAGGACGGGAGCATAGAGGCCAGCGGCTTTGTCCAGTTCTCGCAGGAGTACAGCGGCGATTACTTCTACAACGAGTTCGACGGCTTGGCTCATCACTGCTGGCTGGCCGACGACGGCACGCTGCAGATCGAAGGCTTCGGCGGCTTTGAGAAGGACACCTCCGCCGATGGCATGGACGCGTCGGACACGGGTGATGCCGACGATGTTTCCGCCTTGGCGGGTATGTGGTATATGGACGGCGACGTGAATGCCGCAAGCTGGATCGAGCTCGACGGCTCCGGCATCTGGACGCTGTACGAGCGCTCGGCCGAGGGCGATTGGAGCGAGGTCGATTACGGTACGCTCCGCGCAAACGGAGACAGCCAATATGAGGCGGTATCCGATGCGTATGAGGACGTGAGCTACGACCTCTATCTGGCGGACGATAACGCGATGTACTGGGGCGGCGAGAACGACTATTACCAGAGAACATAAGGAACGGGGAGGGAAACGGCGATGAAGACGCGGAAAAAATGCCGGCCTTTCCTGCTGTCCCTGCTCCTTTGCCTGAGCCTGACGGCCTGCGGCAGTCCGGGCGGAGACATCGCGGGTGACGACTGGCGCACCACCGGCGTGGTCGATGCCTACGGCACGGTCGCGCGGGACGGGGAGGAGATCGATGTGTGCGCCTGCCTCGGCCCCAAAGCGGTGTATCTCTATTATGACAATGAAGAGCACGAGCTGTTTGACACCGCCGTGCTTCCGACCGACGAGCTTGGCGATGAGGACTGGCAGTTCGGCGAGATGTCTCTCAGCGACTTCAGCGGAGACTACAACAGCGACCTGCGGCTCACGCTCTTTCATGAGGACATGAGCGAATCATACATCGTGTGGGAGTGGGAAAAGGGCGCCGGCTATCTCTACCAGCCGTATGACTCCTATTTCCGCGAGAGCCGCGTGGTCGATGAGCCGCCGGCGGATGACATTCTGACGGAGCAGACGTGAAAGGAAGGCAGCCATGAAAACAAAAAAAGATAAATTCGAGCCGGTCGGCACGGAACGGATGACGGACGCGGAGCTGTCGAAGCAGCTGGGAAGCTATCAGAGAACGGAGAGCATCGGCATATCGCTGGGCGTTTTACTGGTGATCGCCGGGTGTATTTCGATGTTTATACAGCGTGACCCCATGTTGGTCTGCGCTTTGGCGTTCCCCGGCGTGGCGCTGTTCCTGCTGGTGGCAAAGCCCGCTCAAACAAAGAAAAAAGCGCTGATGCAGCAGCAGCTGGGCGGCTTCTTCCGCACGGAGCTGACGAAGGCCTTCGGCCCGGAGCCGGAGCCGGCCGCGCTGCCCATCGACTGGGGGTACCTGGCGGCGGCAAAGCTGTCGACGGTCGCCTTTACGGAGTGCACCGTGACGGACTTCCACGAGGGCGAGCACAAGGGGCTGCGGTTCTCCGCGGCCAATGTAGAGCTGCGCCGCACCGTGGAGGAAAAGTCCGGCCCCGACAATGACAACTGGATGACCCGAACCGAGACGCTGTTCCGCGGCATCGTGGTCCGCTGCAAGGACATCTGTGACCCGGCGCTGGACATCGCCCTGAACGACATGTTCCAGGAGCGGAAGAAGGACGACATCACCGACCCTGCCGCCTTCCGGAAGTACTTTGCCGCTCACACGGCGGATGGCCGGGAGGCGGACGATCAGGTCACGCCGCAGCTTCGTGAGCTGGTAAAGAAACTGGAAACTACTTCCCGCACCTCCAAGCTGTGCGGTCTTATCCTCCGTGACGGCGATCTGACGCTGGCCCTGAACACCCAGTATGTGTTTGCGGGCGTTCCGGAGGAGCTGGATCTGCGGGACATCGACGGCATCCGCAAGTGGTTCACCGCCTCGCTGACCGGTATGGGCGATCTGCTGGATCTGATAACGGAAAGCCCTGCCCTGGCGGGCGCGGCGGAATAGGAGGACGCTATGCCCCTTTGGTTAGCCGTTTTGCTGCTTTTGCTGGCGCTGGGCGGCATCGTGCTGAGCCGCAGATATCTGCGTCATGACCGCTCGGCACAGGCTTTGTGCATCGTGGTGTGCGCGCTGGTCGCGCTGGCTTGCGCGGTCTATATCGGCCTGACCGTCCTGCTCGTGGCGGCGGTGCAGGACCGCCCGCCCACGCTCTGAAGACGGCATACGCGCCGCTCGCGGCTCTGCGGATGCGCTTTCCGCGGAAGACGGCGTAAGAGGACGCACCATTCTCAACGGGAAAGCCGCCGGTACGTCGTTGATATGCTCCCCCTATGAGAGACAGTGAAAAACAACACTGTCGA
>CALDMA010000261.1 GCA_937915075.1 uncultured Oscillospiraceae bacterium | reverse complement strand
GGGCGTACCGACGTCATCTTTGCCGCACGGCAGAGCCACATCACCTGCGATTGGACGCCGCTGTATTACGATGCGATGTATGCCATTCTGCCGGAGGATTATCCGGTCGGCGGGAGAGAGAGCTTTCCCATCGAGGAATTCGATGGGAAGGAGTTTCTGATGCCCTATGGGCGGTTCGACATTGATGTGAATGCCGCGCTCAGCCCGAAAAGGGTGAAGCCGAAGGTCCGACCCTGCCATGTGGACGATGAAACGGTGATCCGCATGGTCAGCAAGGGACTCGGCATTACCATGATGACGGAGATCATGATGCGGGGGAGAACGCAGGGCGTGCGGACGCTCCCGGTCAGCCCGAAGGCGGGACGCGAGCTGGGGATGGGAATGCACCTGAGCAGGAATACGCCGGAGGAGATATTGCGCCTGCGCGCGTGCGTGCTCGACTTTACCGGCGGCTTATCGTAATTTTTACAGAAATGATATGGAAATCCATTCCTTTCAATGATATAACAGAAAAACGTACCAAACAGAAAGAAGAAACAAAGGAGAAATCTATATGGGCGCTTCGATCAATTTCAACGAGAAAAAGGGTTTTATCTGCGATATGGACGGTGTCATCTACCATGGCAACCGCATCCTGCCGGGCGTGGCGGAGTTCATCCAATGGCTGCATGAGGAGGACAAGGAATATCTCTTCCTCACGAACAACAGCGGCTACACGCCGCGCGAGCTGAACCAGAAGCTCGCGCGCATGGGCCTCGATGTGCCGGAGGAGCACTTTTATACGAGCGCGCTCGCCACGGCGGCCTTCCTGCGGGAGCAGGCGCCCGGCTGCTCGGTGTTCGCCATCGGCGAGGCGGGACTGCTCAACGCCCTCTACGACGCGGGCATCACGATGAACGATGTGAACCCCGATTATGTGGTCGTGGGCGAGGGACGCAGCTATTCGCTCGATACGCTCACGAAAGCGACGAACCTTGTGATGCAGGGCGCGAAGCTCATCGGCGCGAACTCCGATGTGTCCGGCCCCATCGAAAACGGCATCGCGCCCGCCTGCCGCGCGCTCATCGCGCCCATCGAAATGGCGACGGGCAGGCAGGCGTATTTCTGCGGCAAGCCGAATCCGCTGATGATGCGCACGGGATTGAAAATGCTGAACTGCCACTCCGCCGAGGCGGTGATGGTCGGCGACCGCATGGACACCGACGTCATCTCCGGCATGGAGAGCGGTATGTCCACGGTGCTGGTGCTCTCCGGCGTCTCGACGCGCGAGACGCTCCGCACCTACGCCTATCGCCCGAGCATCGTGCTCGACGGTGTGGGCGACATCGCGGCCATGGCCCGCGCGGAGAAAAAATGAAAGCGCGAGCCCCACAGACGGTCATAAAGCCGGAGTATCGGCAGTTTCGCCTGCGTAAGCTCAACACGCCGGAGTTTTCGCACATCAAGCTGCTGCTGTTTTGGCCGGTTTTCGGGCTGGCGTTTCTGGCGCTGGAGCGCTTCCGCCCCCACGCGGCCTATCATGTGATGCACTGCGCTTTGGACGACGTGATCCCGTTCAGCGAATGGGCGCTGATCCCGTATCTTCTCTGGTTCGTCTACCTGATCGGTGCGCTGGCGTATACCTTTTTCTTTGATGTGCCCGCCTTCCGGCGGATGATGTGGTTCATCATCGTCACCTATACGGCCGCGACCGTCATTTATTTCGTCTACCCGACGCAGCAGCTGCTGCGTCCTGAAGCGTTTGCGCACGACAATGCGCTCACGCGGGCGGTCGCGTGGTTCTACACCTTTGACACAAACACGAACGTCTGCCCGTCGCTCCACGTCATCGGCTCCGCCGCGGCGCTGTTCGCGCTGCGGGACGGCCCGCGGCTGCGAAGATGGGCGTGGCAAGCAGCGTCTGTTATTTTGGCTCTGTGCATCAGCCTTTCCACGGTTTTCATGAAACAGCATTCGATCCTCGATGTGCTGTGCGCTCTGCCGGTGTGCGCGCTGGGCTGGTGGCTGTGCTACGGACGGACAGGCCGGCATAGCTGAGATCGCACGGCTTTTTCCTGTATCCTGCACCGATCAAAACAGTTTTACAAGAGTGGGAATTTGTGGTATGCTATAAGATCATGCGGCTGAGAGGCGCGTTTTACGAAAGAGGGGGACTTGCGGCATGAGTATTATAGAGCTTGGCAGCCTGCAGCTCACGCTGTTTGCGATGATGTTGACCGGCGCGCTGCTGAAGAAAAAAGGCGTCATCGACGAGAACGGCAAAAAATGCCTCTCCGACCTGTGCATCAGCGTCGTCATTCCCTGCAACATTTTCAAATCCTGTCTCATCGACTTCAACGCGGACATTCTCAAGGCCTGCGCCGCGCTGCTCGCGAGCGCGGTGGTGATGCAGCTTCTCTGTCTGGCGCTGAACAAATTTCTCTATAACCGCTATCCGGCGCAGCAAAGGAAGGTG
>CALDMA010000260.1 GCA_937915075.1 uncultured Oscillospiraceae bacterium | reverse complement strand
CTGTGCCGCACACAGAAGCTGGAGCGGCAGAAAGGCGTCCTCTATGGGCTTGTTCTCGTCGTCCTCGGCATCGCCAGCGGTGCCATATCCAAGACCACCGGCGGAACGGATGTACAGGACTTCATTTCAGGCGTTCTGATGGGCTTATCCGTTGCGGAAATTCTGGCAGGCATTGTGGTCGCAGGAAAAAAGCTCCTACACCAATAATTGAGAAACATAAACACCACTCTCAGATATCCATTACGATCTGATAGCTCATAATGCTACGCCCAACATTTTAGCTGCATCCTGAATGCTTACGGTCTGTCCCTTGTCGGGATCGTCTTCGTATTCCTTATACAAGGCGCTGCAATAAGCTTCGTCGGATGCTTCGGCAATAGCGTCTTTTGCGGCCTGCAGCATGGCTACAATATTGACAAGTTGGCTATCGTTGAAGCTGTCCAAAATAGCAATACATTTTTCGCGGTTGCTCATATCACAAACTCCTTTCGGTTATTTAACTAATTCCTATTCACTGACCATCAGGCACATACTCCAGCAGATCACCTGGCTGACAATGCAGGGCTTCACACATCTTTGCAATCGTGCGCGTGTCTATGTCCCCGCCCTCTTTGATCTTTCGGAATGTTGCCTGCCCTATAATACTATCTCTTTTGACTGTGTATTAGGTCATCCCTTTCTCATCCATTAGTTTGACCATCTTATCATAAATGATTGGCAATCAAATCCCTGCTTTCAGAAGAATGCATTTACTTTTCATGTTGTAAGTATAGCACACCGTGGTCACTAAATTAAGTGATATGGCTGCACAAACGTCATCACTTAAAACATGGAAGATCCCTATTTGGGATTCTTCCAGTTGATGTGACATTGGAGGAGACGAAGGAAGAAAGGTGAACCGGATATGAGAGTTGTCATTGAACCTGTGTCCTTTACGGATACGTTGCAAAGCTGGATCATGCGCTGCCCAAAATGCGAAATACGCTGATGAGTTCATTACAATCGGCCTCGCAAAATATCCTTCTAAAATTCTCGCAATTCGTTCTTATGGAACTAAACCCGTTCCATAAGCTCCTGTGAAGCGCAGCAAATCTCCCATATAATTTTGAACGGATACCGTTCAAAATTATATGGGAGATTTCTACACATGGATCAAATTGCATTGGGGAAACGAATTAAGGCTGCTCGCGAGAAAGCTGATATGACACAGGAAGACCTTGCCGCTGCTGTAGATTACAGTGTTGACCACATGAGCGTGGTAGAGCGAGGAGTGAAGTCGCCAAAACTGGAAAAGCTGGTTGCCATTGCCAATATACTGGGTATTGGTACCGATGAGCTCCTTCAAGACAGCTTGAATGCAGCAACGACCCTCCGCGCTTCAGCGCTGTCTGAGCAGCTGAAATCGTTGCCTACGGAAACGCAGCGAAAAATAATGCGGATCCTGGATACATTGATTACCGAATTGCAGTGATGATTAAGAGACTTGCTTTTTTTGCAAGTCTCTTTTGTTTTCGACGGCATTCTACATTCTTCGCATCATTCTCTATGATATAGTAGTTCTAAAAGAACGGATACCGTTCATTTTAGAAAGGAGAAGGAAATGAACCGTCATGAATTGGATGCAGAGGCCGCGCTGCGGGAAGTAGCTCGAAGAAATCACATCAGTGTGGAGGAGGTTCGAAAGGAAATCAAGCTGGCAATGCTGGCGGCGATGTGCAGTTCTGATCCGGCGATACAGGAAAAATGGAAGGATATTCCTTGCGAAGGCGATACCATCACGCCAGAAGACCTCATCCGGTATATTGCAAAACGAGTTCAGGAAAGATACGCAGAAAAATAAATGGAAATTGCGAATGTTCATATTGAAAAAAGAAGAAGGAGCAACATTATCTGACTTGCCGCTGTGTCCATCCCCACGGAAAGACATCAACAGATGCTGTATGTAATAGCGAGAACTTTCAAGTCCTCGCTATTACAAGGAGGTCGCCCAAGAGATTCAGTCTCTCATTTCCGAGAAAAACGAGTGCTACAACGATTACCGCGAAAAAAGCGACCGGTTGCATGACCTGATGACCATGCAGCGCAACTATCAGATGGCGATGCCGCAGCCGAAGCGAGGGC
>CALDMA010000259.1 GCA_937915075.1 uncultured Oscillospiraceae bacterium | reverse complement strand
GCTGAAAGGGGTGGAGCTATGACGGGGAGCAAGGTATTGGTCGTCAAGCTGCCGGAACTGCACGCCGACGTCAAGGCGCTCGAGGCGTTCCGCGCCTATGTGTGCGACGCGCTCGGCGCGGGCGCGCTGGTGCTGCCGCTCGGCACGACCTATGCGGTCGAGGAGTTCCCCGCGCTCGGCGCGGTGGAGGTGGTGACAAAAAATGTGCCCGAATCGGGCAAAACCGCGAAGCCGCTGCCCGACATCCCCGCAGCGGAGGGCGTGAGCCGACCGGAGCCGAAGCCGGTCGAGCCTCCGCCCACAAGGCCGCCCGCGGAGGCGGTCAGCGTACCGAAGCCGACGGAGATCAAGCTGCCGGTGTCGGTCGGACAGGCGACGCCGCGGCCGCGCTTTGCCGGAAAAGCGTCGAGCGAAAAGGCGGACATCCACGCCCGGCTGAACCGGTACTGGTCGGAAAAGGGGCCGGGCGCGATGAACCGGCTCTCCGAGGCCTGCGGGCTGGACGCCTCGAAGCTCTACCTGATGCAGCGAAACGATGGGAAATTTGATATTGAGCACTGGCGTGCGGTCAGCGCGGGCCTGGACAATCTCGGATACGGAGGGACGAAATGACAAGAAAACGGATGATCAAACTGCTGATGAGCGTCGGCTGCGACCGAAATAATGCGGTCAAGGCTGCGAACCTGTGTGATGGGAGCACCTCGCACGCGGAGATATATCACGAGCTATGCGAGGCCTTTGCCAAGGTACTGGGAATTCTCCATGACGATATGACCGGTGACGTCGCCGGGATGGTCGGGAGCGTGTATGGCTGAGCTGTTCTACTGCGTGCGGCAGCACGCAGGGAATCTGGTCAAGGAGTACCGCGGGACGATGCCGCCGCGCTATGCGCCCTCCGACACCGACGAGGACCGGCGCGCCAAGGCCGACCTCAAGGCGCAGCGGCGCACGGTGCTCAACCGCGATTCCACCGACCGGCTGGAGCTGATGATCGCGCTCATGGGCAAGTACGCCACGCACTACATTCTGGAGTTCGACGACGAGCATCTGCCGGAGCGCTTCGCCGATGTGCGAAAGGCGCTGCGGGCCTTCCTACGGCGCGTGGAGCGCTTCCGAGGCAAGGGCGGGCTCGACTACATCCCGGCCATTGAGGGCCTGCACGGGGCGCACAGGTATCACATCCACCTCGTCGCGGACTACCGGCAGCTCTCGCCAGCGGAGGTGCGGTTCCTGTGGCAGTGCGGCGAGGTGACGGATTGGCCGGTATATAAGCGACACGGCAAGGTGCTCGGCTTCCGTTACCTCGCGCGCTACCTCACCAAAGAGCGCAGCGACGGGATCATCATCCCGGTGGGGCGGCATCCGTGGAGCTGCTCGCGCAGTCTACGCGCGAAGCTGCCGCCGCCGGAGGTTTGGCTCGACGAGAGCGACCGGATCGAGGTCCCGGAGGGCGCGCTGCTCCCGCGGATGCGGGCCGGCGGCAGTCAGTTCGGCAGCTACCGGGTCGCCTCGTGGCTTGAGGCGTAAGGTATCGCGTGCGCGCGTGCGCGCGACATTACTTGTAACCTAATGGCTTTTTAGTGACAAAATGAAAGGATGGCGATGAACGACTTGAAAACGATCGCGAAAGGTGCTAAACTCAACATCAAGGACGGACACATCGTGTGTCCCGTCTGCCGGATGAAAACCAGGCAGATCATCCGACCGGAAACCGAGGCGAAAAACCTGCAGGTGTTCTGCGCGCAGTGTAAGTCGCAGATGCTCGTGAATATCAAAACTGGCCAGTGCTCTTTTGTTAGCCCGTGCTGATCGAGTCCAGACGTTGGACGTGATCGGTGCGGGTGTTTTCTTTTGCCTATGTTTGATTATTCACGAAAGAACAAGCGCTGGCAGCGGCTGCGTGTGCTGGCGCTCCGGCGGGACGGATACCGGTGCCGTGAAGCGGCGCGGTACGGTCGGCGCGAGGCGGCGCAGGTGGTGCATCACATCTGGCCTGCTGAGGACTACCCTGAGTATGCGTACTGCCTCTGGAACCTCGTGAGCCTGTCGAGCGCGGCACACGATGCAATGCACGATCGCGTGACCAGGAAACTTACAGCGCTCGGTGAGCGCTGGCGAAAT
>CALDMA010000258.1 GCA_937915075.1 uncultured Oscillospiraceae bacterium | reverse complement strand
CGCTGATGGCCTGTCCCACCGTGCGGCCTTTGCCGGTGTGCAGGGGCATCAGGCGCGTGGTTGCCATGTCGGGCACCTCCTTGAAAAGCAAAACGGCCTGCCGAAGCAGACCGGTTGAAGTGTGTTGATTTGCAGGGGGTAAAAGTAAACTGATAGTTCGACAAGCTGGAATCTGTCTATGCCCAGATTGCCATTGCGAGCGTACCGCAAACCATCAGCAAAAGACCGACAAACGCCTTCCTTGTGAGCTCTTCTTTGAATACAAAGTACGAGAAACCGATGGATATCAAGATACTCAGCTTGTCAATCGGAACGACGACGCTGACGATGCCGTTCTGTATCGCATAATAATAGCAGAGCCAGCTGCCTCCTGTGGCAAGTCCGGAAAGAGCAATAAACACAAGCTCTGTTTTGTCAATGCTTTTTACCTGCGATTGTTTGCCTTTCATGTACACGATGAGCCATGCCATCACCAATACAACGCCGGTGCGGATCGCCGTACCGAGATTTGACTCTACATTGCTGATGCCCACTTTGGCAAGGATCGATGTCAGGGCCGCAAACAAAGCAGAGCCGATCGCATACGGCAGCCACGCAGACCTTTCGTTTTTCGCGTCGGAGTTCTTCTTTTCAATCATCAGAAACACACCCACGGCAAGCAGCGCCGTGCCGATCAATTTGACGGCAAGGTGATTGGTTTCTTTGAAGAGAATGATCGCAAGAAGAACCGTAAGGACGGTACTCGATTTGTCGACCGGAACGACTTTATTGACATCTCCGATCGCCAGCGCCTTAAAATAGCATATCCAAGAGACACCGGTCGCAAGTCCGGATAGAATTAAAAAAATCAAAGACTTCGGTGTTATCGCGGTTATCGTATTTGCCGAGCCGACAATGAATACCATAATCCACGAAAAAAGCAAAACGACAATGGTACGCAGTGCGGTTGCTATATCCGAATCCGTTTTTTTAATGCCGCATTTCGCTAACACCGAGGTCAACCCCGCAAAAGCGGCAGATAATACCGCCATGAAAAGCCAAAGCACTTCTATTCACACTCCTCCGCAAATTCAAATTTGTTGGCCTCTTACCCCTGCGCCAACCTATAAAGGCTACGGATGGAATCCATAACCGTATGCCACGACAGATCGGCAGCATAGGAGAACTTCTTCTGATAAGCCCACCACAGCTTTTCCATGTTCGGGTCGGCCTCGACTTCATCAAAGGCCGCAGGCGCATCGGCAAGGTGTTTCTCTGTGCCGCGTTTCTTGGCCGTTGCAATGAGCGCCGCACGGAGATCAGCGGGGACGATGCTCTGGCCGTGGAGCTGGCTCAGAATGTGCAGATCATAGAAATCTCTCATGCGGGTGTTGGTGGTGGCGCGGGACACGACGGTTTCCAGCTTCTCGGCCAGAACGGTTTCCAGATTGTATGCCCAAATCTCGATAGAGCGATCCTCCAGCATCAGCTTGAAGCTGTAACGCACTTCGCGGGGCGTGATGGCGTCGCCGGTGGAAATGTCGATCTTGAGCGGCGTTATCACACCGTCAAACTCCGTTTCCATGCTGACACGGATGCCCGGATACTCGGCCTCGTCCATGATCTCGGAAATGCGCTTCACCCGGAACTCCACACCATCGTCTACAGGCACGGAGGTGATGGAGGCGATCATGTTCTCCACTTCCTCAATACCGACCGTCGCACCCTTTACGGTCGCGTCAATGTCCATCGTGGAGCGGGCGTCAAGGCCGACCATTGCGGCCACCAGCATCCCGCCTTTGAGAATAAATTTGTCCCGGTATTCCGAAAGAGAAATGCGCTCCAGAAAACGCTCCATCATGTAATTGCGCATCAGGATTTGCGCATCTGCGGCTTTGTCCTTGGAGAGATTGCGGATCAGGTCTTTGAGCTGCCGTGCAGTCTTAATCATAAGAGTACCTCCAAATACTGCCGAAGCAGTTTTTCAACACGGAACATCTGCGCATAGCGCATCAGCTTCCGTAAGTCCTTGTCTTTTCGCTTTGCGTATTGCTTGAGTGCATCCTGAAAGGTCTGCATCTCGATCCCGCTGCGGCTGCGGATCAGGTCACAGATAGTGCGCTCCATATCATAGACGGGAACCGGATTGCCAAAGGGCGTGTTCATCGTGACGATTCCTACGTCATGCAATTCTTTCTTGATGGTATAAACCTTGATGCCGTCCGCTTGCAGGCTGGCAGGATTGTAGCCGGTCTTGACCGTGATGGAATACGGACTCGGCTCCCGGTCGGTCAGG
Organism: uncultured Oscillospiraceae bacterium; assembly: GCA_937915075.1. GTDB lineage: Bacteria > Bacillota > Clostridia > Oscillospirales > Oscillospiraceae > Hominicoprocola. The sequence continues at coordinate 1,213 of CALDMA010000258.1, read as the reverse complement.
TCATGGAAAAACAATGCGCTCTCATGGGAGAATACGGCCTGCGCACAGCGAAGGTGCAGCAGATACATAGCGTCCGTCCATGCGTCGGGCGAAACATAAACGCCGTGCGCGGCCTGTTCCACGCCGCGCTGCTTAGCGTAGGCATAGAACGTGGACTTGGTAATGCCGTTTTCCAAAACCTGCGCGGTTTTGAGGATGCCGTTGTTTTGCTCGAAAAGCAGATCGAGCCGTTCATAGGCTGTCACACGACCACTCCTTTCTTGCTAATATTATATCCGAGATTAGCAAGAAAGTAAACAGCGATTTTAGAAAAGCAAGCCGAGGCGTTCGCCCCGGCTTGTGCTTTAGCTATGGATGAAGTTTTTCATGGCCGCGTTTGCGCCTTGCAGCTTGCCCAGCCCCCACACGGCCAGCATCGGAAGCCCCATCGGACTTATCAGAAATGCCAGTACAAGGAGGATGATGCCGTTCTTTACGGAGTAGATAATCAGCACGGCGAAAGCCAGCAGAGAGAGCAGTCCGCTTGCCAGCTTGAACACGAAGCTGGAGCAGGACAGCAGCCCCGCGCACAGCCAGACGAACAGGGAGAGGATAAGCGACAGCGGCGCAAAGAGAATTTTCAGGGCGAACATTTTGCGGCCTCCTTTTCGCAGAGTGCAGTCAGCGCGTCACGCTCTTTGGCAAGCTGGGCTTCTTCCTTTTCGGTCAAATCACGATCTGCGCCCGTGATCTCCAACATGCGGAAATTCTCATAGGCATCCAGCAGAGAATCCAACAGATCTTCGGGCGTAGGGCAAAAGTCCACGGTGTTCCAGTCCTGCCGGTAGCAGTCAAAGCCCATAACGGTGTAGCCCTTGCTGGTGAGGACAACTTCAAAATCATCATCGCGGGCGAGGTAGTCGGAGAATACCTTCAGCACAATTTCATTTGTCAGCATACGTTCCGCAGCTCCTTTCCAAGCGGTCAAATTTCTTTTCTGATATTAGAATACTTTGCCTGCTGCCGTTTTGCAAGGATACGGCAAAGCCGCACAAATAGCTTTTGCTGTCTACCCGACATCTAACCATATCACATAATCCTTCTTTAGTACAGCTACCTGAACTAATTTTCTCCAAGTGGGAAATATAATGTTGGTACAGTTACAGGGACGGGAGGTGTGGTACTTGCAGTTGAATGAAGCCGTCAGCAGGCGTTTGGTCGAGCTGATGCAGGA
>CALDMA010000257.1 GCA_937915075.1 uncultured Oscillospiraceae bacterium | reverse complement strand
TGTCCTGATGGTCATCAGTCAATACCAGTTAGGTCAAGAGACCGCTACGATGCAGTGGCCCGAGTGGATATACGGATCTTTCGTTCCCGTTGGCGCAGCATTTGCCATGATCGCATTTTTGCAGACGATGGTGCAGATGTATAAGGACTATCAGGCAGAGGAGGATAACTAAATGGTCGGTATCGTTTTACTTGGTATCTTTGTGCTGCTGCTTGCATTTGGGGCGCCGATTGCCGTATGCCTCGGTATGTCCAGCGTAGGCGCTATTTTAGTGCAGGGCGCCGGTAAGCCGCTTGACGCCATCATGAGCGTGTTGCCGCGTCTGTGCTCTTCGGCTAGCAGCAAGTTTGTCCTGCTGGCAATTCCGTTCTTCATTCTCTCTGGCAACGTGATGGAAAAGGCAGGTATCTCTGGCCGTCTCATTAACCTGGCGGAAAAGTGCCTTGGTCATATCCGCGGAGGCATGGCAATGGTTTGCGTGGTCGTATCCTGCTTCTTCGCGGCTATCTCTGGCTCGGGTCCGGCAACGGTTGCGGCTCTGGGCTTGATTATGATCCCTGCACTGGTGAAGGCGGGCTATCCTGCATCGTTTTCCTGTGCGCTGATGGCCGCAGGCGGCGCGATCGGCGTTGTGATCCCGCCTTCCATTACCTTTGTGGTGTACGGCTCTATTGCGGATGCATCGATCACAGATCTCTTTATCTCGGGTGTGATTCCAGACCTGATGATGGGTGCCGGTCTGATCGTGGCGGCTTTGATCCTGGGCCGCAGGATGGATCTCAAGGTGATGCCCAAAGCATCCGCGCAGGAACGGTTCAAGGCGTTCAAGGATGCCTTCTGGGGCCTGCTGATGCCGGTCATCATTCTCGGTGGCATCTACGGCAGCATCTTTACACCGACGGAGGCCGCGGCTGTATCGGTGTTCTACGGATTGGTCGTCGGTGTGTTTGTTTACCGTGAGATCGACCTGCAAAAGATGAAGGATATCCTTATCGACTCCTGCAGCACCACCGCTACCGTTATGTTCATCACAATGGGGGCGACACTGTTTGGTTATGTACTCACTCGCGCAAGACTCGACCTTGCGATCGAGAGCTTTATGATGAACGTTACCGGTGGCAGCACAGTCATCTTCTTTATGATCGTCAACATCGTGCTGCTGATCGCAGGTTGCTTCCTCGATTCTACCTCCGCCCTTTATATCTTCACGCCGCTGTTTGCGCCGGTGGCGCTACAGCTTGGTATCGATCCGATCCATCTTGGCACCGTGATGATCGTCAACCTTGCCATCGGCCTCTTTACACCGCCGGTCGGCGTCAACTTGTATGTAGCCTGCGGCATCGGTGATATCAAGATCGAGCAAATTACCAAGGGAATCATTCCCTGCCTGATCGCCGAGCTGGTGGTACTCCTTCTGGTCACCTATATTCCCGGCCTCTCCACCGTGCTGGTGGGGTAGGTGCCGCAAACAAAACAATACCAAAAGCTCCGGACGGAAAGCACTTCCATCCGGAGCTTTTTGCGGGCATTATTCATAAAAAAGCGGGCAAATAATTTGTCAAAACAGCAAAATTTGAAAAGGCTATTGACTTTGTCTGACAAAACGCTATACTGTAATTGTCATTTGTCCGACATAAAACAAACGATAGCCATTGAAAATAATCTATGAGGTGATTTTTGTGAAAGACATTTCCATTCAGGAACTGAAAAACACCGCTGTGCAGATGCGCATGAAGGTCATTGACATGATCTACAAAGCGCAGTCCGGCCATCCGGGCGGATCCCTTTCCGCAGCGGACTTTGTTACCGCCTGCTACTTCAAGTATATGAACGTAGACCCGAAGAATCCCCGCTGGCCGGATCGCGATCGTATGGTTCTCTCCAAGGGCCATGTGTGCCCCATTCAGTATGCCTGTCTCGCGAGCGTTGGCTTCTTCCCTGAATCCGAGTTGGACACTTTGCGCAAGGAGGGCTCCATGCTGCAGGGCCATCCCTCGATGAACAAGTGCCCCGGCATCGACATTTCCACCGGCTCCCTTGGGCAGGGCCTTGCGTGCGCGGTCGGCATGGCGATGGCCGGCAAAATGGACCATAAGGACTATAAGGTATTCTGCGTGGACGGCGACGGCGAGGCGCAGGAGGGAGAGATCTGGGAGGCTGCCAATACAGCGCACAAGTACGGTTTGGATAACCTCATTACCTTTGTGGACTACAACAACCTACAGCTCGACGGCACCTGTGATGAAATCATGCCCAACGGCGACCTCGGTGAGAAGTTCCGCGCTTTCGGCTGGGAAGTCCTCGAAATCGACGGTCACAGTATGGAGGAAATCGTAGCGTCAATCGATAAGTGCTATGCTTCGAAGAACGGCAAGCCCAAGTGCATTTACGGCCATACCGTCAAGGGCAAGGGTGTTTCCTTCATGGAAAACCAGTGCGGCTGGCATGGCGTTGCCCCGAACGATGAGCAGTATGAACAGGCAATGGCTGAGCTGAAGGCTCAGCTTGTCGGCTGAACGAGGAGGGAAGAGCAATGAGCGAAAAGAAAATGATCGCCACCCGCGACGGCTTCGGTAAGGAAATCGTGGAGTTGGGCAAGGAGAATCCCGATATTCTGGTCGTCGATATTGATATTGGCAAGAGCTGCAAGACCGGCGAGTTCCGCAAGGAGCTCCCCGGACAGTACATCAACGTCGGCATTGCCGAGCAGAATGGCGCGGGCGTAGCTGCCGGACTTGCCACCTGCGGTAAGATCCCATTTGTCGTCACCTACGCAGTGTTCGGCTCTCTTCGTATGTGTGAGATGATCCGCCAGGAGATCTGCTACCCCAACCTGAACGTGAAAATCGCTTGTTCACACGGCGGCGTGACTCCTGCCAACGACGGAGCATCCCACCAGGCCATTGAGGATATGGGTGTGCTGCGCACCATCCCCAACATGACAGTCATCATGCCCGCGGACTACAACTCCGCCCGCAAGCTTGTCCGTCAGGCCGCTGAGGTTTACGGTCCCGTGTATCTGCGCTTCACCCGTGATGCCATTCCTCAGATCTACGACGAGGATGTGGAGTTTACCATCGGCAAGGCACATCAGATTCAGGATGGTAAGGACGTTGTTCTTATCGCCAATGGTGATACCGTCCGTCTTGCCGTCGAGGCCGCCAAGGTGCTCGCGAGCAAAGGCATTTCCGCCCGCGTGCTCGATATGCACACCATCAAGCCGCTCGACACCGAGGCTGTGACCGCCGCGATCAATGAGATCGGCAAGGTCATCACCGTCGAGGATCATAACATTCTCAATGGCCTCGGCTCCGCTGTGTGCGAGGTCGCTGCAGAAATGGGCAAGGGCATTGTCAAGAGAGTCGGCATTCAAGACCAGTTCGGTCAGTCTGCGCCCTATGAGCGCCTGCTCGCCATGAATGGTGTGACGGTCGAAAACATCACTGCGATTGCCGAGAGCCTTGTCAATGGCTAAGACAATCGGTCAAAAAGCAATACTAATCTACAGAATCATCTGATACAGGAGGTTTATTACCATGAAAATCGGATTTGTCGGCTGCGGTGCAATCGGCAGCTGCTATGCAAGCATTCTGTCCAAGAAGCATGAGGTTTGTGTTTTAGATACCTACGCTCCGGTGATTGAGGCCATCAAGAAAAATGGCATTCTTGTGGACCAGTGCGTTCCAGGCGCTGGCACCGGTGAAACGCTCGCCTTCCATCCTGCCATGGCAACTACTGACCCAAAGGAGATTGGCGTCGTGGATCTGCTGATCGTGTTCGTCCACTATCAGTATCTTGAAGCGGCTGTGCGCAACGCACTGCCGATGATCGACAAGCACACCATGATCCTCTGCCTGCAGAATGGTCTGGGCAACTACGATGAGATCGCCAAGGTCGTGCCCGAAGAACAGATCATCATCGGCAACACTGCGTTTGGCTCCACGCCCGTGGCTCCCGGCCATGTCAAGCACACTGGCACCGGCGTGACGAACATGGGTTCCCTGAAGGCCCCCATGGCAAGGGTTGAAGAAATGGCCAATGCTCTGCGCGAGGCCGGTCTTGAAGTTCAGGTTCACGAGAACGTGATGAACGCCATCTGGCACAAGCTGCTGGCAAACGTTGCCATCAACGGCATGAGTGCATTGCTTGAGACCAAGAACGGTTTTGTTGACGGTAACCAGTACGCTCACGAAGCAGCCCGTATGCTGGTCGAAGAGGCCATCGGCGTGGCAAATGCCTGCGGCTGCACGCTTGATCACGATGCGGAATTGGAGCACGCCTATGAGGTCTCTCGTATGACCGACGAGACCATCAGCTCCATGGTGCAGGACGTGCAGCGCCACCGCGAGACCGAGATCCGCATTATTACCGGTGCGGTATGCCGCCTTGGGCGTGAGCACGGTGTCCCCACGCCCTGCAACGACCTGATGCTCCAACTCGTCTTGGCAAAGCAGTCCATTTATCTCGGTCGGTAATCGGAAGCGTATTTCTGTACAAAGCGGTGATCCTACGCCCTCTTTCTCCACAGAGCGGCAGGCGGCAGTTCTTTCCCTGCCGTCTGCCGTTCTGTCTGACAGCATCTTTTCCTTGACGCGGCCGCCGCTTTGTACTATGTTATACATAGAGCAATATTTTTCTAAACACGGAAGGAGTAGATCAGTATGGGCGAGACTCCAGGGTATGTGAAGAATTTGAAAAAGGAATCCGTGGTGCAAAGTGTTATCAACTGCCTGACGGATGCCATGAGGAATAAGGAATTAAAGCCCGGTGACCGTATTCCGCCCGAGCCAGAGCTGGCCACGTCAATGGGCGTCGCCCGCAGCTCGGTGCGCGAGGCAATCAAGATCCTGTCCTACCTCGGCGTGCTGGAAAGCAAGCGTTCGGAGGGCACTTTCGTCTGCAGCGGTTTTCAGGAG
>CALDMA010000256.1 GCA_937915075.1 uncultured Oscillospiraceae bacterium | reverse complement strand
TGGCCGCCTCCGCAATGATGCGGCTCAGGTTCTGCTCCTCCTCGAAGGTGTTGTCGTACTTATGCATCGTGGTGAGCATCAGGTCGTTCACCACGCGGTCAAGGTAGATGCCGAGGTCACGGAGCTGCTGCGCGTGTGCCTCTTCGGTCTCGGTGCGCAGCCGGCCTTCGTCGGCGTGCATCTCGTCCACGCTCTGATACTCCCGCGCCGCGGTAGCCGCCAGCGTCTCCGGCGTGATGCCGTACGCGTTTGCGCCCTTGGCCGCGGCCATATTCATGGCCTTTACGATGTTCTCGGCCGTGTAGTCCCAATGCGTCTCCGCGAAGCTGCGCCTGCCGCGATCCGTCACGGTGTCTTTGCCGTTGTAGACGCCGCGCTCGCCCAGCAAACCTTCCAGCTGCGGCTTCACCCATTCCTTCACCGTGCGCAGCGCATCGCTCCAGCTTCCGCTCGGCGCGATCAATTCAAACATCTTGGCCGCCGTGGCTTCCTTGTCGATTTCGCTCACGCTTCCGCCGCTCTCGTAGAGCTTCTCCGCGCTCCGGACAAAGTTTTCCACACGGTTCGGGAACACGTTGTTCTTCATGTAACCGTCGATGCGCTTCTCCTTGGATTCCGGCCTGCGGTTCAGGAAATTTGCGTGCTCCTCTGCATAGACCTCTCGGATGGCATGTTCTGCCGGTTTCATCTCTTCCGCCGTCAGGCGCTCGCCGGTCGCCAGCTTCACGTTCAGCCGCGCTACCTCCTGCGCGCCCACCGCGTCGAGATACCGTTGAATGGCCGCGTTGCTGAAGAATTGGTCGAACTGCTTGCTGCGGCGCACCGGCTCAAGCTGCTTTCCTTCGCTCTGAAGGAAGGCTGCCTGAACCTCGGGATGGTTCGCCAGCCTGTCGGCGATTTCCTCCGGTTCCATTCTGGTCTCATTTTCCAGCCCGATTTTCCCGAGCGTGCTGCTGCCGCGGAAGATCCCGCCCGCAAACCGGCTGGAAAGATCCTTGATCCGGTCGTCGAACGTCCGCCGCGCCTCGTAGTTTACGCTGCGCTCCACGATGGCATTGTCGTGCGTCGGCGTCCATGCGTCGCCGCCGTAGACCTTGTTCTTGCTGTCCGCTTGCGGATCGATGGTCCCGCGCGGGAAGATGGCGGAGTATTCGCCGTAGTTGGCGTGCCCCTCTTTTGCCTTCACGACGGCGATGGAGGGCGACGGCCACGCGCCGATGTCGAGCGTGCGCCGCAGCTTCTCCTCGGTCATGTTGTGCATGGCAACGAGCGTTTCCGTTTCCTCTACCGGTTCGTCCAGGCTGAACTTCACTTTCGCGGTCGGCTCCAGCGTCGGCAGCGAGAGCGGCCGAACGCGCTCCTGCGTCGCTCCGTTGCCGTTTTCTGCATCACGCAGCGTTGGCAGCGACAGGGGCTTGACGCCTTCGCTTTTCTCTGCTATACTATCGGCAGACGCAGAGCTGATGGCCGGTGCGCTCCCTCCCAGCGATTGACTACCGCTGGTGACAGCCCCGACGGTGTTAAGCTCTGCGTTAGTCATTTCTGGCAGTGCAAAAGCCTCACCCTCCGGAGTCAGGATGCGATGTACCTTATAGCGGTTGCCCTTGGTCTTCATCACCACTACCGCCATATTCCCACGTTTTCCGTTCAGCTCTACCGGAGCCGCGATGGTCAGCGTCTCATAATCGCGTCCCTTATGGTTGCCGTGTCCGCTGATCTCGATGCCGCGCTTCAGTACCTGCGGCAGCGCCTGATACGCAGCTGCTTCCGCATCTGTCTGGATATAATTCAGGCTCCGGTTCAGCAGCTTCTCGTCGAAATCAATCACGCCGATGCTTGGATTATCAACACGGTAGCCCGTCTTCTTCAGATCGTTGACGATCTTCTGCCGGAACGCTCCGGTGCTCATACCTTTCCAGCCGTTGTCACGAATCGTGGCGACGGCTTTCATATTGTTCAGCGCATCCTGATGCTCCCGCAGCTGTTCCTTCACGCTGTCCTGTTCGCTCTGGCTCATGGCGTAGCCGTCCCCGCCGTCGGCAAATACGGTGTCCCCGTTGCCGTAGTCGGGCTTGATGCGCTTCCGCGTCTCGCCGGTCATCGGTCTGCGGTTCGCCGCGTCTCTGGCCTCGATCTCTCCGGCTGTGTTGTAGTACAGCTCGCTCGGCACGCTCCTCTGCGGCTTGTGCAGCTGGTCGTAGTAATTCTCGCGCAGGTCGTAGTATTCGTTGATCTTCTTGTCGAGGCCGCGGCGCTCCGCTTCCTCCCATATCCGGTCATACTCGCGGAGGTCGTCGTCCAGCTCTCCGGCCTTTTCCAGCTGGTCCCGCAGGGCGAGGACCTCTTCGTTCGCCTCGTCGAGCTGAAACTGGATCAGCTTCTCACGCGCTTCCTGGAAGCCTTTCGACTGGATCTGGTCGCCGTTTGTCAGCCTCTCCTCCCAGTATTGCCGGTTGCTGCCCTTGGCAAAGCCCTCGGCGTTCTGGATCGCGTGCTGGATCTCGTGGATCAGCACGTCCTGCGGCGCGTCGCGCAGCTCCTCGCTGATGGTGATTTGGTTCCCCTCGGCGCTGAAGCTCCCCAGCACGCCCTTCGGTGTCTCGTCGAATACGACTCGCACATGACGCAGCTGCGGATAGGCGCGGAACAGTTCCTCGTGGTCGAGAATATCTTCCAGCCTCGCGTTCCCGCGCTCCACGCGCTCGCTCAGCCGGTTCCGCTCGCGGCCCCAGGTCTCGGTCAGGGCGCGCAGTCTCGCCTGCTCTGTGTCCGTCAGCTCGCCGTAGAGCATCTTCTGCTCCAGGCGTTGCTGCTCGGCATACTCCGGATGGTTTCTTCCGAAAAGCGCGTCTCCTGCGCGGTGGTATTCCATCTTGGAATCGTCGATCTCCCAGCGCCACTTTCCGTCCATGCCCTCGTGCCAGCCGGTCGCCTTGCGGATGCTCTCCATGTCGGCACCCGCCGCTTGCATTTCCTGCGCTTCCCGCAGGCTTTCGAGGTTCGCGCCGTTGGCGTTTCTTCCGGCATAGCTGAAGCGCGACGGAGGTCCCGTCTTCCGGTCCGATGCCGCCGAGGTCTCCTTTCGGATGGCGGAGGAGGACCTTTGCGTCTCCTGCGCGGGGGCCTCGCTTCTCCTGCCGTCGATGGCGTTCACAGCTTCCGCGTGGTACTGGCTCGCCGCTTGGCCGAAGCAGTCGATTCCGGCGTAGGCGTCGCCCATGATCTCTTCCCACACATAGAGATCCGCGTCCTCCGGCGTCATGCCCTCGTAATCGTTCGCGGCGCCTTTGTACCTCTCGCGGTATTCCTCGAGGGTATCGCGCCAGCCGTCGCCCGAGGTCTGCACAGCCGCGGCAAAGGCTTCCACGTTTTCCCTCGTTGAGCGAAAATGTGCGATCTCATGCAACCCCAGCTCCGACGCGGTTTTCTTTCGGCTGTCCACGCGCATGACGATCCGGTTCGTTTCCCGCTCCGCGACGCCTGTGATGCTGACCGACGAGCCGCCGCCGTTGACTTGCAGCAGGCCTGTCACCATGACGACCTCGCTGATGCCGGCCTGCTTTGCGGCCGCCTCAACATCCAGCAGCTCCTGGTCCCACGCGCTCCTCGGCAGGACGTGCAACATTTTTGTGTCGGTCCCCAGCGAGACGCCGACCTCTGCCGAGCTGACGAGCGGCTCAAGCGCCGCCGCGTCCTGTCGTGCCTGAATCAGCGCTCCGTTTTCCCTGCGCCGTTCATCGTTTGCTCTTGCGTGATCTCTTCGGACGTTTTCGTGAAGTCGTTCGACGCCTCCGCTTTTCGGCTGTTCGCGTAATTGCGCAGCTCCTCCGGTCCCATCGCCATGAGGTCTCCATCCTCCGTCTCCACCGTATAGATCGCTTTGCGCTCCCACGGCATCGGCACCGCCTTCTTCGGCAGGCTCGGCAGGCTTAATTTCTGTACCATGCGTTGTTCCTCCGTTCTTTTCTTCAATGTCCCACAGCGGCAGCTCCTCGTGGGCCGTCGCCGTTTCCGAAGCACCAGGAATCGCCTGTTTCGCTTCCAGATAGTCTGCGTTCGGCTCGTGGTAGCCGCCGTGGATGTCACGGTAGCCGTTTGAGAGCATATTGTCCAGCATCAGCTCCACGCGCTTCGCCGCGGCAAAATTCTCTTGTCCCTTGTCGTTGATGATGGCAGAGATCGACCGCTCGATGTCCGCATAGCTGATGTCCTCGTCGTCGAGCAGCTTTGCGATGCGCTCGCTTGCTGACCGCTTCATGCGGATGTACTGGTCGTCTCCGGCCCCGTACTCTTTGAGCTTGACGATCCCGCCGCCCTTTTCTGCGTAATTCAGCTCCTCCATCAGATCGGCCGCAGCCTCCCTGTAGAAGGAGTGGACCTCCGGATGGTCGAACTGGAACGCCTTGATTCGGCGCTCGCCGACTGTGTTGCTGTCTCTCTGGTCGATGTGCTCCTCCGCTTTCGGCTGGTAGAGGTCCCCGTTTGCATCGACCGCAAGCTCGCCGCGGTTGAGCCGTTCGGAGATCTCTGCCGCGTTGCCTTCGTTGGCGTATTGCAGAAGGCTCACGCGCTTGCCCTGCGTCAGCGGATCGCTCTTGCTTTTTCCGCCGACGGGCGTTATACTAACTCTGCTCTCCTGCGTGGCTGAAACGCCCAGAGGGGCGACCGTTCCGCCTACTTGTTGGCGGCTATGATCGGCGCCCTGCGCAGGGGAGCTGTTTTGTGCCATCTGTTGATTGCCGATCTCTTCCGAGGTCGGCATCGGTGTATTTTCCGGCGTACCGGCAGCCGGCTCCGGTGCGGTATCCGCCGCGGGATTCTCCGGCTTGCCCACGGACTGCTCGCCTGCCAATGCGTCGAGGATCTGCACGGCCTCGACGGCCTCTTTCGCCTGGATGGAGCCGCTTTCCACGAGACTCCGCATGACGGCGATCTCGTCCTTGACGGTCGCCTGTGCCTTCTGTGCAGCCTCCGGCGTCTTGGCGGTCCGTTGCTCGCTGTATGCCTTTGCGGCTCTGCCGGCCGTCTCCACGGCCAGCTCTGCCTTGACGGCGTTGTACTCCGCGCTGATCTTGGCAAACAGGTCGTTCATCTTCTGCTGCGTCGCGGCGTCCGCCGTGGCGTAGCGGTCCGGATGGTACTGTCTGCCGTACTGCTTGAAGGCTTTCGTCAGATCGTCGAGGTTGTCGATGTCCTTGAAGTATTCGCGCTGTACCTTCTGCGCCGTCGCGCCCTCGGCTTTTCCGCCGAGCGAGGAGGCGAGCGTCCGGCAGAAGAAACCGACCGCCGCCTGGAAGAGCATATCCTTTGCAAGCTCCTCTCCCGAAATAGCAACGTCCTCATAGCTGTCGCCATAAGCGGCAGCTTTTGCATATTCGTTCGTAGCGCTCATGCCGCTGGCGAAGGCGATATCGCTCAAAGCGCCCAGCACATTCTGCGCGATGGCGCTGTTGCCGAGACCGAGCTTGTTCAGCAAGGCTCCGCCGTAGCGGATCGCACCCTTGGCCGCCGCGCCGCCGACGCCCACGCTTGCCGCGCCGCCGATCGCCAGACCTGCACCTGCGAGGGGATTATAGTTTTCCCCCTGCGCCTGCCGGTAGTCGTTCGCCATCGCGCCGCCGGAGGATACGCCGAGCGCCGCCGTTCCCAATCCGGGCAGAATAGCGTTTGCGCCCACGATGCCCGCAAGGTTCATGCCGATCTGGAAGGCGTCGATACCGACCTTTCCGGCCGTCCCAAGCCCTTCTTTTGCCGTCCGGATGTTCTCCGCCGCCTTGGCGCGCTGTGTGTCAGCGATCCCTTCGAGCAGGTCGATGCCCGCGCGATTGCCGCGCGTGATCTCCTCGTTCGTCTTTGGATACGGATTCATCTCGTCGGCGTGCGTGGTGACGCCCGCTTTCTCCTTCGCGTCGCGGTATTCCTTGTCCATTTCCTCCGCGGCCGCCACGAGCGCCGCAAGGAAGCCGGAAGCGTTAGCCCCAAGGTTCTGCGCCGTCCCGCGCACCGTCGCGCCGAGGCGCTTTGCCGCATCCTCGTTGCGCACGATGCTCTGCGAGATCTCCTTGCCGCTCTTATGCTTGCTTCCACGCTCCGCCGGCAGGGAAGAGGAATAGCGCTCCTGCTGCTCCAGGTGGAGCTTTTCGGCGTAATCGTTCGCTTCCTCTACCGTGGAGAATTTGCCGAGGTATTCCCCTGTGTCCCGATAGTGCTGCAAGGTCTCCTCGTCGTTCCGGCTGTGATACGGCGTGCCGTTCCGGTCCCACACGGTCGGCAGCAGCACCTCTTGCCCGTCGATGTTGTAGCTCGTGCTGTCAACGGTCGAAATGCTCCCGTTCGCGTTGCGGTACCGCGGACGGTTGTAGAGGTCGATGTTCCCCGCTCCGTACTGTCCAATGTTCCCGACGGTCCATTTCTGCTCCGCTGCGGTCTGCACAGTCTGCGGCCGCTCGATCTTCGTGATCTTGATTCTGCCGGACGCTTTCCCCTGAGACGATCCCTCTTGATAGGTTTTCGCCGCAGGCGCACTTGTCTGTGCGCCTGCGGTCCCGATTTTTGTGATCTTGATAGCCATATTGTCACCTCGTTAGAACGTGATGTTGAAGCCGCTCGCTTTGAGCCTCCTTGTGATGGTGGCCTTTTCTTCATCCGTGAGGTTTGCCCTGTCAAGGTCCTCTGCCAACGCCTCCGGCGAGTTGTAGCGTCTGCCGTTCCATGTGAAGATTCCTTCGTCCTCGTCGTAGCCCAGCTTGTCGCGGCCGGTCCCGAATCCGGTGTAGCCGTATACCTGCGCGATGTAGTCGTCTGTAAAACCTGCCTTGCGCAGCGTATTGAGCACAGCGTCGGTGAACTGGCCCTCTTTTGCCATTGCCTTCGCGGTTGTCAGACTCATGGTGCTCCCGCCGCCACTGCTGCTCTTCTTTGCGGCCTTCTCGGCTTCCTGCTTGCGGTAGGCGTCCTCCAGAGCCTTGACATATTCGCTGCTGTATCCGCTCTCGCTCACGAGGTTCGCCGAGGGCGAGCCTCCCGCCGCCAGAATGGCGTCCACCTGCCCTCGGATGGAGTCCTGCGCGGTCTGCTGTCTGGATACCTCGTCCAGATAGCGCGCATAGTCGATCTGGTCCTGCCCCTGCACGTCGGCGAGCTGACTGCGCAGCCGGTCGTAATCGTCCGCGTAATTCTGATAGGCGAAGCCGCGGTCGGTGTTGTACTGGCCCAAGCGGTCGAGGTACTTTGCATAGTCCAGCTGCTCCTGCTGATTGACCGCGTTCAGGTCCTTCAGCTTCATGTTGTACTCGTCCAGGTAGCGCTCGTAGGCCTGCTGGTAGAGCGTTGGGATCACGTCGTTCAGCTTGGTCGCGTAATAGTCTCCGGCCTGCGTGGCCGCGTTCACGGCATAGGAGCTTGCCCGTCCGCCGCTCGCGGCGCTCGCCTGCGCCAAAGCATTCGCCGTGGCGCGGTCGCCCTCGCGCAGATAGCTCTTTTTGTAGCTGCTCCATTGCGGATCCGTCTCCTTGCTCCACGAGAAGTCCTCGCGGTCCAGGATGCGGTCCAGCAGGTCCTTCTGCTGCTGCGCGTAGGCGTTCTCATAGGTCGGTGCCTCGTCGTAAGAGAACGAGCCGAAGCTGCCCATCTGATCGAGCAGGTCGTCCGAGCGACGGTTCAGCCTGCTCTCCAGACGGAAGCTGCCGCCGTCCGCGCCGCCGGAATAGTTGCCGTAGCTTTTGCGCAGCTCGTTCGCCGCCTGATTGGCGAGAAGCCGCTGCTCCGCGGTCGTGGCGTTGTTGTAGTCCTTCTTCAGACTCAGCACGCTCAGCCCGAACTCCGGATACTTCTGTGCCAGATTGAGGTCGTCCTGCGAGAACTGCCCCATCAGGCCTGACTGATTCGCCGCGTTCACGAAGTCGTCGTAGGTGTATGCCATCGCTTAATTCCTCCCTTGTGTGGATTTTAATTCCGATCCGCTGTAATACTCCCGCGTCAGGGAGTAGAGCCGGAAGGTGCCCTTGCCCTCCAGCTTCAGCTGGTAGTGGTCGCCGCGCCGCGGCACGATAGGCAGGTAGTAGCTGCGCTTTTTCGCCTCACAGAGCTTTTCGTCCACCTTCAGCCACTCGCCGCCGTCGAACTTGAGGTACACCTGCACCTCGGCGCCCTCCTCCAGCTCCATGCGCAGCTGGAGCTTGCTCACGCCCTTCTTGTTCGGGTCGTTTTCCGTGAAGTCTCCAAACTCGGCGCTCCATGCGACGGTTTCCTCCTCGGTGGATTCCGGCGCGTTCTGCACGTTGCCCGCGATCCACACCTCGCCCTGATCGTTGAGCAGGAAGAGATTTCCGCCGAAGCGGGCAAAGTACCGTGCCTTGATCGCGTCCTCGGTGTGCCACAGGCCCTTCTGCGTGTCGTAGACGTACAGCAGCTCGCCGTCCGGTCCCGTCATGCTGACGTAATACTTCAGCCCGTCGCTGCCGCCGACGGCGTTCTTGAAGCGGTCCACGCCGAACGCCGCGCCCACCGGCTGCGGGATGCCGCCGGAGTAGACCATGACGCCCGCGCGGGAGAGGTAGAAGAGCGTTTCTCCGGCAATAGCGAGGCTTCTGTGGCTTCCGTCCGCTATGCCAAGTGTCGCGCTCCCCATGATCTCAAAATTGCTTGGAAGCGAGCCGTAGACCTTGTAGATGTGGTCCTCCTTGAAGAAGATCGGGTAGCCGAGGAAGGAGACGCATCCGGTAAACTTGCCCGCGCTGCCGGTATCCACCGCGTAGCTGTCCGTATCCAGCCCCTCGAACACGTTCCAGTTGAACGGATCACCCAGCTTCGAGGCGTAGATGGTGGTATCGTCGCAGCCCCACAGCCGGTTTTCGTTTTCGCAGATATAGCGTAGCATAGGAACCGTGCGCCGAACCGTCATGTTTCCGCTCTCGGTGTAGGGCGTCTCTCCCTTGTCGCCGTCGAGCGTGAAGGCGTATTCGTAGAAGTACATCTTGTCGCCGTCGATCTCGCGGATCACCGGCGTCTTGTTGTTCTCCGCGTGCTTCGTGCAGCCGGAGATCGTCACGGCGTCGCCGGCCTTGAAGTAGGCCGACCAGTCCACGCCCGCGCATTGGATCGTGTTCGCTTCGGCATCCTCCTCAAAGAGCTTGCCGTTCGTGAAGGTCAGGCTTGTCCCGATCCACTCGCTCTCCAGCGAGCCGAACTCGCCCGTGAGCGTGTTGTAGTATTTCTTGTCCGGCAGGATAATGAGATAGGCCCCGAGGGCGCAGAAGGTCTTTTCGCTGTCCTCCACGCTCCCGCGCTCGATGCCGCCGTAGAAGAACTTCGTCCCATCCACCCACGCCAGCGCATCCCACGAGAAAAGGCCGTTGCCCTTTGTGAGCGTCCGGAACAGCCGCCGCTTGCCTCGGCTGGCAAGCAGGGGGTAATAGTCGCTCGTCAGGTTCCTCATGTCCCACAGCTCGCCGTCTCCGGCGCCGAGGTTGTGATTCAGCCCGCCGAATTTGACCTGTGTGCCCTTTCGGATGCCGTCCTGATAGACGATGCTCGGCAGCTTCATTCCGCTCCCTCCTCCCGAAAGACGAGGAAGCCGTCCAGCGCCTCGATCAGCGCGGGCTTGATCTCCGCCGGCGCGGTTACCTCGATAGGCGTGAAGTCGATCTTCGTCTCCGTATTCGCGAGTGCCTTGCGCTTTTTTTCATATTCCTGCGCGCTTCCTCGGAGTGCAAAGCGCCCGTTGCCGGTCATGCGGATGTTGCCGTTCTCGTCCGTTTCCGCGTACTCCTCCACCAGAGCGCGCTCCTCGCGCAGAAAGAAGTCCGTCTCGTCCGCCGTGGCCCGCTTGACCTTCACCACGGCCAGCGCGAGGCCGTAGGGGAGCCTCTGCTGGCTCATTTCCTGCGCGGCGAGGTTGGCGTTGACTGCTTCGATCAGTTTCATGTTCTGCTCCTTTCCAGAGCGCGCACGCGCTCTTCAAGCCGTTGGATCATGTAGGTGTGCAGCGCCGAGAAGTCGGCATAGCGCAGGCCGTACTCGAAGGCATCCGTCTCCGGATTGATTACAAGGCCTGCGAAGTCGCCGTTGGTGAGGCCCGCTTCGCCCAGCGCCTCCTCGACCTCCTGCGCGATGTAGCCGGTGTGCAGCCGCCCGCTCTTTCCGTCCTTCATGCGGAACGAGCACGGCTTCAGCGCACGGAAGAAATCTTCGTACCGGCTCATGTCGTAGTCGATGTCTTTCTTTGCCCGCCGGTCCGAGCGCACGGTCAGCTCCTCCGTCGCATAGCAGCCGCCGGAGCACCAGATGCTCGCGCCGTCGCCGGTCATGCGCGCGCCGGCGTTCGTGGCGATGAAGTAATAGTCCTCGTTGCTGCCCGACAGGATCGCGCCGTAGGTCATGCTCACGCCGTCGCTGCCGTACCCGCACCCCATGTAGCCGTAGCTCCTGCCGCCGGAGGTGAGCGTAAAGCAGTTGGACACGTCCACAAGGTTCGCGCGGATCGTGCCGGTCGTGATGTTGTCCGCGTTGATGATCGTGTAGCGGTTCGACCTCTCCAGGTCGGTGAAGGCCACAAGCCCCGAGAACCAGATGTTCGCGCTGGACACGACGACGCCGTTGCTCATGAGCGAGATGGTAGAGTCCTCGCCGTCGTTGCTCGCTCGCAGCGAAAAGCCGTTCACGGTCTGCTGGAGCGTCGTCACCCGCCCGTCTGTGTTCGAGATGCGCGTCGAGAGGGAGGAGGCCGTCTGCTGGAGCGTCGAGATGCTTCCGCTCTGGTCCGCTATCGCGGTCGCCAAGCCCTGCGCGGTCTGCTGGAGCGAGCTGATGTTCCCCTCGTTGTCCGATACCCTCGTCTGAAGGCCCTCCGCTGTGGCTTGCAGCTGCGTGATGTTGCCCTCGCTGTCGCTGATGCGCAGCGCCAGAGCGCCGGCGTCGATGGCGAGCTGAAGGATGCGCTCCTCGTCGTCCTCGATCTTCGCGTAGATCGGCTCGGTGATGGCGTTTTCCCACCGCTCCTTCGCCGTCTTGTTCATGTTCCCGAGATCGAGGTTGTGCAGCGTATAGCGCAGCTGCTCGACCAGCAGGTACATATAGTCCTGGATGCTTGTGACCTTTTCCTCCATCGACTCTTCACCCGTGAAGGCCGGAAAATTGGTGTCGATGTAGAGCCAGTTGGAAGGCATTTGCTTTCCCCCTTTCCTGAGAAAAAGGACCGGCCGATGGCCGGCCCTTCGTTTATGCGCCGTAGGCTCCTGCGCGGTCGTTGAATACCATCATGCGCAGCATATCCGCCGAGAGGTCCATGTCGGCAGGCAGGCCGTTCTCGTCCTTCACCCCGCCGCCGCGGATGGCTTCCTTGGCGATCAGCTTCAAAACGGTGTCGGCCGCCCACGGGGCCTTCTCGCGGATCTCCTGCATGGTGTTGTATCGCATTTCCTGTTCCTCCGTTTCCTCACTTGGCTCGTTGAGCCGGTTCCAGAACTCTGCCTTCCACTTCGCCGCGTTCTCTCTTCCCGCCCAATACGCGGGGCAGAGCTTGCCGGTCACGTCGAAGTGGCGGATCACATTCTTTTGGGGAATGTTGTACTTCTGCATCAGAGAGCGCGTCAGCGCCAGAGCGGCCTTGACGGTCTCCGGAGCAGGCGCATACACGCCGTTGCGCTCGGTGTCGCACAGCTCGATGCTGATGCTGTTTGTGTTCCGGCAGATGTTGTAGAGCGTCCCGCCGCCCGTCTGCGGACAGGAGGGATATTTCCCGCCGCCGACCGCCCAGGCGGTGTGTAAGTCCGGCACGCTCTGCACGATCTCCTTGTCGTCCACAAAGTAGTGTGCGCTGCTCTTCACCACGGTCGAGGCGTAATACTTCGCGTTGTTCATCGCCGTGTCACCGTCGTTGCCGGTGTAGTGGATGACAATGTACCGGATGGCCTGTGCGTTCCGTGCAGGGCCATAGTTCCCTGCATTGGCGCGCAGCTGCTTAATCTCCATTGCAGTTCTCCTTTTTGTAAGCCGCCGTGGAAATGCCGATCAGCGTACCGATGAACGCAATGACTGCGTTGATGGTCGTGCTGACCTCCTGCGCATACGGCCAGCCCCACACGCCCGCAAGGACGTTATAGAGTACCGCCAGCGCAGGCAGCGCAATGAGCGCCAGCCACTTCAGCACGTCGTAGACTTTATTATTCAGCTCAAATTCCATGGTCTGTTTCCTTTCCGGACGCCGCTGCGTCCTTTCGTGTCGTTCGTTCCTTCAAAACCGTGCGCAGGCATAGGAAGAGTAATTCCCCACCGAAAAAGCCGAGGATCACCGCCAAAAGGCCTGTTGCGTCATTCCCCGTGCGAGAGAGGATGCGCAGCGCATAGTAGCTCGCGCCGCTCGCAAAGGCAATGCACCAGATCACCACCAGCTTTGCGAACAGGTGCGGGATCTTCCGCCGCCGCTTCATGTGTCCAAAATGGCGTGGACGCCCTGCTTTGCCAGAAATTCCTTCTGCTTGTGCTTCACGCCCGCGGCATAATCAAGCGCCGCGTGCATATCGCCGTTGCAATGGGCGTCGGGGATGCGCTGCACCGCTCTTGCCGTGGCCTCGGCCAATGCGACCGCCGCCCAGGTCCCCTCGATCAGGCACAGCAGCAGCTTCTCCTGCCCCTCCTGCTGTTCGCTGAGCTTTTCGCGCTCCTTCTTGTCCTTCTTCCGGTCTCGGGCCGCCACGGCCTCAATCAGGGCCACGATCACGACGGCCGCGGCAGAGATCAGCTCTCCGCTCATGCCGTCACCTCCGTCCATTGGCTCACCCCAGGCTCCCACACGTTGCCGTCCGTGTCGCTCGTCCACTTCTTGCCGTTGTGCGTCACCCTCGCGTCCTTCGCGTAGGAATCGTGCGCGCCGAGCGGCCGGCTCCACGCGGGCCACTCCTCGCTCGGATCGCTCGCCTTTACCCACAAAGAGGTGGTGTAGCTCGGCTCCCAGCTCGCCTGCGAGGTGTGGTCCTGCAGGCAGCGGTAGAGCTTGCCCTTGAACGTGCGGTATTGCCCCGTCTTGTAGGCGACGGGATAGGCCCACTCCGGAAACAGCGCCATGTGCTCGCCGGCCGTGGCGTCGTCCAGGTCTCCCTTCTCCGCCATCGTCACGAAGGCGATCTCGCTGGCCTCCCTGGTCTGTGCCATTTCCGCGCGCATCTGCTGCGTGATCTCCGTGTAGCGGTAGTGGTCTGTGATGCGGTAGAGGTCGAATTTTTTCTCCTCGTTCTCCATCGACCGGTATTTTTCGACGATGCGGAACCGGTCGCAGATCACGCTGTCGTCGTACACCCTGCGCACCTCGATATAGCCCTCAAGGTCGCTGTGTGCGTCGCCCACGGTCTTGAGGTTCTCCACCTCCGCGCCGTTCAGGCGGTCTGTGCCAAAGATATATTCCATCTTCGACGCTCCTTTCTCATGTACTCTCTTACGACTTGCTTCATCATTTTCTGTGTTCCCTTGCGCACAAGCCTCCGGTAGAGGTGTACGCTGCTGCAGTGCTTGAGCTGTCCCAGGCGGGACAATAGCCCGAACGCGAGTGATACGGGAATCCGCGTCCCGCGCGCGAGCTTCCGCCGCAGGCTGTGCAGCTGCCGCGTCATGCGCAGCAGGTTGCGCTTGCGCAGGTAGGTATAGCCTCTCCCGAAGCGGTAGCCGAGCGCGGTCGGCATCCGGTCCGCCGTGCGGAACTTTTGCCAGTCGCCCTTGATCGTCAGGCCGTGCTCTCCCAGCCAGCCCTCGATCAGCTTGATCGCGCGGTCCAGCTGCCGCTTGCTGCGTGCATATAGCGTGAAGTTGTCCATGTAGCGCAGGTAGTGCGTCACCTCCGGTCCTCGCTCGCGCAGCGCGTGGTCGAGCGGCTGGAGCGTGGTGTTGGCGAACCATTGGCTGAAGTACGCGCCGATCATCACGCCGTCACGCATCACGCGCTCGGCAAGGTCTAAGACGCGGTGGTCCTTCACCAGCTGCCGCAGCCGTGCCATCACGACCTCCGGCTTCAGGCTGTCGTAGAAGTGCCGGATGTCCAGCTGCGCGCACCATCGCGTGCCCTTCGGATCGTCTCGGTGCCACTTCTTCATGGCTCTCACGCCGTAGTGGATGCCCCTGCCGCGGATGCTTCCGCAGCAATACGGGTCCATGCCGCGCATCATCGACCGTTGCAGGGCCTGCACCAGAGCGTGGTGGACGTACTGGTCGGGCCACAGCTTCGGCTCGTAGATGTCCCGCCACTTGCCCGCGCTCTTGTCCCACCGCCGCTTCTTTCGTGCCGGTGACGGCTCAAAGCCGGTCACGATGATCGCGCGCAATGCCTCGATGCTGCCCGCGCGGTCCGCCTCCACCCGCTGCACGGTCTTGTCCGGCCGGTGCCGCGGCCGCCAGCGGTGCGTGGCGTTCACCTCGTCGATGGCATTGCCGAGGTTCTCGTCGCTGATTAAATAGTCAAATAGATGGTTGACTCGTTTCACGGGATATACTCTCCTTCTCCTTGTTGCCTCGCGGTCTTTCCAGCGTCCTTTCGGATGTACTAAACCGCGTCCCTTCGGCATCGTTCTTCACCAAGAGGTGCGCGACTATCCCGCCCATCTATGCAAAGCCGTGGGAACGGCCTTACGGAGAAGTGAGCGGACTGCCTGAGTCCATTTGCAAGGTGACGGCACCCGATGTTCGCGTTCGCGTTCGAGGCGGCGTTGTTGCCGTTGAGGTAGAACGCGCCGTGGTTCTGGTTCTGGTTGTAGTTGCCGCCGACGTGCAGCACAACGCCCGAGGCGTTGTAGTTGCAGTAGTCGTCCAGGACCGGATACCCATAGCAGGAACACCGACTACTGGCGGGATAGCCCCAAATTTCGACCGCCGGCGCCGACTGACGCCGGCGGTCTTTCGCTCTTTTGTGATATTGTTCTGTGTTGGACTGCCTTATGCAAAGGGGGCTGCGGCCCCCTCTGCACTCCCCTTTAGGGGAGTTTTTGGAGACGGCACCCGATGCTCGCGTTCGCGACCGAGGCGGCGTAGTAGCCGCTGAGGTAGAACGCGCCGCGGTTCTGGCTCTGGCTGTAGTAGCCGCCGACGAGCAGCACAACGCCCGAGGCGTCGTAGCTGCAGTAGTCGCAGACGTAGGTGCTCTCGCTGCCTGCGACCGCCGACGGGTACAATGCGTACTCGAAGCCGGAGACGCTCGGGATGCTCCACGCGCTGATCCAGTTGCTCGAAGTCGGTCTCGTGCCGATGTTCGTGCCGCCGGAGGTGTCGCTGAAGCTGGCGGGGTTCTTGATCGCGTACACCGTTGCACCGTTGAAGTAGATGCCGTCGCACCAGTCGAGCACGTTGGACCACAGGCCCTCGATGTGGCGGTACTGGATGCCCGCGGCATAGGTCGTGCGGCTTGCGGCCGTCGTGCCGGTGTGGTAGGTCATGGCGTCCGTCGCGCCCATGTTCTCGGTGCCCGAACTGTTGCCGCAGCCGTAGCCGATCACCTTTTGGCTGTTCCAGTCGGCGTACTCCACGAGGTAGAGCATCATGATCGTCCAGTACATCGCGAAGTCGTACTGCCATACATCGCTCCCGAGTGCGTGGATCGAGCTTCTTGCCGCCGCGCGCGTGATGTTGCCGACGGGCTTCACGCCGCTTGTGCTCTTGTAGGTGCTCGCGCAATGGTAGCGGCCCACATACACATACTCGCGCTCGCCCTTGCCGTCTCCGCGGTCCGCGTGAGCAGGGGAGACGAGGAAGCCCGTCTGTGCCGCGTCGGAGATCTGGAGCTTCATCTGGTTTCCTGTCTTGGTCCACTTGTACCAGTATTTCGGGATCTTGACGAGCTTGCCGCACGTCGCGTCGTCCACGATCTCCATGCCGCTCCACGGCATACAGCTGTCAAAGGGAGAGGAGCCGTTGCCGTTGTTCACCGCCGCAACGGGGTCGGCAAAGCCCGCCGCGTCGTCCGTGCGGCTCCACGCGGTCGTGGCGGTGCCGTCCCAGATCGCGCCGTAGGTCTTGGCATACTTGAGCGTCACGGCGTACTGCTTCACCTGGTCCACCGTCACCGTCTGCGTGTCGCTGCTGCCGTTGAGCGTGCCGGTCACGTTCCAGGTGCCGTAGGAGGGGATGTCGAAGTAGCATACACCCGTCGTCGCGGTCTGCTGGAGCGTGGTCGAGCCGGAGACGACCTTCACGATGGAATTGATCGGCGCCGTCACCTTGATCTGCGGATAAAAGGCTGTGCCGCCGGTCGGACCCGTGGCGCCCGTGGGTCCGGTCGGACCCGTGGGACCCGTCGCCCCCTTCGCGCCGTCTGCGCCCTTTGCGCCGTCCGCGCCCTGCGTTCCCGTGGGGCCGGTCGGACCGGTCGGACCGGTCGGACCGGTGGGGCCGGTCGCGCCCTTGGCGCCATCCTTGCCCGTGGGACCGGTGGGGCCGACGTTGCCCTGTGCGCCGCCTGGGCCGGTGGGGCCGACGTTGCCCTGTGCGCCCGTGGGACCTGTGGGACCCGTCGCGCCGGTCGCGCCCTTGGCGCCCGCGTCGCCCTTGGACCCCGCAGGGCCGGTGGGACCTTGCTGAAGGACGAAGTTGAAAACAGCCTGCTGCTGTGAACCCGCGTTCGTCACGCTCGGTGATCCCGTCGGGCCGACGCTCGTGACCGTGCCGATCTCGACCGTTGCCGCAACGCCCTGTGCTCCTGCCGCGCCCTGCGCGCCGGTAGGGCCGGTGGGGCCGGTGGGGCCGGTCGGGCCGGTGGGACCCGTGGGACCTTTTGCGCCCTGCAGGGGGCCGTTGTTGATGAACTGGCTCGTGATGCCGTCGAAGATGTAGATGTCGTAAGGCTCCGCCGAGCCGACGCCGTAGGCGTCGCCCGCCGATGCCGTGGCTTTCTTTGCGCTGTCCAGCGCCGCCTTCGTGGCGTAATAGCCGAGCACGGTGAAGCCTGCGCCGGTGTCGCCCTTGCTGCCGGTCGGTCCGGTCGGTCCTGTCGGGCCTGTCGGGCCGGTAGGACCGGTAGGACCGGTGGGGCCTTTTGGTCCGGTCTCGCCCTTGCCGGTGGGACCGGTGGGACCCTGTGCGCCCGTTGGTCCGGTCGGACCGGTTGGGCCTTCCGGACCGGTTGGGCCTTCGGGACCCTGGCTGCCCTGCGCGCCCTGCTTGCCCTCGGGACCCGCCGGACCGACGGGACCTTGCGATCCGGTCTGTCCCTGCGGGCCTTCGGGACCCTGCGAACCGGTAGGGCCGGTAGGACCGGTCGGGCCGGTAGGGCCGGTAGGACCGGTCTCGCCTCTGCCGGTTGGACCGGTGGGACCTTCGGGGCCGACGGGGCCTTGCGGACCCGTGGGACCCTCGGGGCCGAGCTGCCCCTGCGGGCCTTCGGGACCCTGCGGGCCGGTCGGACCCATCACCTGCAGGCTGTCCCAGTCGTTCTTTTCCACGTTCCACCAGTAGGCGAGGTAGTCCGTCTCGGTGCCGACCTTGTAGCAGTCGCCCTCGTTGCCGGTCGGATGCGCCGCGCGCAGCGCCTCCTCCGTCGGATAGGTGCCGAGGAAAATGAGGCCGCTGCCCTGCGGACCGGTGGGACCGCGCAGGCTCTTGAGCCACTCTTCCTCCGTTCCGGTAAAGCCTCGCTTGACGGCGAGGCCGTATGCCGTGATGTAATACGGGGGGTTCTCGTACATTGCTTATGCCTCCTTCTTGTATCCCTGCACCGGATCGTAGGTGCCCGCGAACCAGCGCAGGAAATTCCCGTATGCGTTGTTGTAGAGCTGGAGGGAGTTCTGGTACTTGTTGTACTCGCCGTTCTCCGCGTCGATCTTCGCTTCGAGGTAGAGCACATACAGCTCGTCGTAGGGCGGCCTCACCAGCAGCTCCGTGTCCAGTCCCGCCGGATAGGGATAATCGAATTGCTCCGTCTCCGCCGGTGCCATGAGGAACACATCCGCTGCGATCTGGCCCTCCAGCGAGGCCAGCCACGCAAACTTCAGCTCCTCTTCAAAGGCGTTCGGCTTGGCAAGGTCCGTCCGCCGGATCGCGTCCTTGATCTTCATGCTTCTCCCAGCCTTTCTTGGAATAGCCGCAGATTTGCCTCGATCCGCTCGCTCCGGCACAGCGTGAGGGCCATGTCGGCCGCCTCCGCCGCGCCGTGGATGT
>CALDMA010000255.1 GCA_937915075.1 uncultured Oscillospiraceae bacterium | reverse complement strand
CCAAAAAGCGCATGATAGCCCTCCGCTTCAAACGCCGATTGAAGCCGCTCCGCCAGAAGTGCTTCATCCGCATCCGGCATATTCAGGAGCGCTCTCAGCCCCGTCCGCAGTTTGTCTGCGGCCTCCGCCTCCGGCAAGCCGCAATAAAAGGTGTCCCGAAAATAAATCTGATACAGACGCAGGATGTCGTTGAGATTGTCAGGTATTTCGTATGTGCGGTACTTCTGATCTTCAAAAATCGCCACATACGCAGGAAGAATGTCCTTGAATTCCTCATGATCGCGCATATAGGCAATCGCGCCTTTTATATCTCCGTTCATAAAAAACTGACTAATTTGCATACCGTTCTCCCTTATCCACGTCAATTCCTTTTTGCCTGCTGAGCTTTCGGGAGTGTTCTTGTCAGAATCAGCGTGTAGGCAACCGTAATGACAATCAGAGCGGCGAGATGGAGCAGGTGCATTTCCGTGGTAAGGTTCGCATCATTCGCAAAAGTGCCAAGCGTGTTGATGGCGGAATGGACGAGGATGCAGGGGAGCAGGCTGCCGCCGCGATAAAAGATTGTGACCAGCAGGAAACCGACTGCGATGGCAAAAACGATCTGGCACAGGTTATTGACAAGCTCCATGCCGCTGCCGTTGAACAGGTTGATGATATGCCCAATGCCGAAAGTTACACTGGAAATAATAACGGCGGACTTGATATTGTCCTTTGCAATGGCCTTAAACAGCAGCCCCCGGAAGATCACTTCCTCCAAAAATCCAACACAGAGCATACACATAATCCGACAGGCCGTTTCAGCCGGTGAATAATTGAGGGCGAAGCCGCTCCAGAGGTTTCCTGATGCCAAGATAAGCAGCGGCACATAGTAGAGGAACCGACATGCGGGAACGGGCGATTTACAAAGCCCATACCGCTTCTGCAAGTCGTTCTTTCGGATAAAGGCGAAAAGCACGACCGTCTGCAAAACGCAGAAAGCGGCACTTGCCGCGTATGCGACCCCGATGGCCTTGTTCAGCGGATTCGCCAGCGATTGCAGAACGCAGTAAACCACGATCCATACAATCGCAAAGGTCAGTTCGTTTTTCTCATATAGCTTTTTCATGTCGTTTCCTCCGTTTCCTTCATTTCCTGAAACGCCGCCTTCACGCCGTTTTTGACAGCCCATTTTACGGTGAAATATAGCACAGTCAGCATGAGCAATGCTGCGATCCCATTCACTCCAAGCTGCGCCCATAGCGGAGCAGTCCACTCAGCCAGCATTTGATCAATGTGCATCTTTTTTCTCTCCTTTCTGCTGAATGTGAACTCTTCCTTTCGCGTGATGCGCTTCTACATAGATGGAATACACACCGCTTTCGGAAATATTTATGGCAAAATCAGATATACCCTTACCGTTACCGGTATACAGAGTATCGCCGTCCGGCTCTTTGATTTCCATCTGCATGGAGCCTTTGGTGGCTGTAAATTGGATCTCCAGTGTGTCACCCGCCGTTAGTTCCATTGTGAGCTTGTTCGTTCCGGTCATGCGGTCAATATCCAGCCGTAAGGCGTCAGGCGCTACTGTGCAGTTGCCGACAAAGCATCTTGAACCACAAGCAGTCAAAACGACCGTAGACGCCAAAATGCAGAGCAGGACGAGGGGGGGTGGTCAGTGCTTTTCGCTTCATTTATCTCCATTCTCAACTTTCTTCGGAGTGGCGTCCACAAGACCCTGATTTTCGATTTTGACAATGCGTGTACAGTATCGAAAAGCGTTTGGGTCATGGCTTACCATGATAACGGTGCGGCCTTGCTGGTTTAATGCCCACAGCAAGTCAATGATTTTGTCGGCGTTCTCTTTATCCAAGCTTCCTGTTGGCTCGTCGGCTAATACGATTTTACACCTGTGAAGAATGAGCCGGGCGACAGCGATACGCTGCTGTTCTCCGCCAGAAAGTTGATAGATTTTTTTGTTTAGTATATTGTCAAGTCCTACATCAGATAGCGCATTCAGACATAGCTTTTGCCGTTTCGTTTCAGACATTTTTGGCATCGCTAAGTACAGGTTTTCTTTCACGGTCTGATCGTCGATCAGGGCAAAGTTTTGAAACAGGTAACCGATTTTCCGCCGCAAGAGGCGCTGAACCTGTCTGTTATTTCGATAATCCACCGCTTCACCATCTATCATGATGCTCCCGTTTCCTTCTTCCAGCAGACCAATGATATTTAGCAAAGTAGATTTCCCCGTGCCACTACCACCCTGAATGCCAAGGAATTCGCCTTCGTTGACATTTATACTTAAATCCCGAAAAATGGTTTTGTCGGCGTATTTTTTACTGATATGTTCCAATTGAATAATACTCATATTGCTCTTTCCTTCCGCAAACATAGGTTATGCTCCTTTTAGAGCCAAAACTGCCTTTTGACGCAGGTAACTCCCAATCAATACGCCGTACAGCACACATTCAAGCAGAGCCAGCAAAAGGAAACTTGGCCTTACGATTACAGCGGTCGAAATCGTACTCAACAAGTTGATGCTGACAAATACCCAAATGGCTTTGCGCGGATAGCGCCCCAAAAGGTGATATACGCCAATCTCTTTTTTCCTCAATTCCAGAAATATAATCGTTGCTGCGGCGGCACATAAAACATAAGACGCAAAATTGATCATAACGCGAAACAGTGATTCACAGATGTTCAAAGAGATGTTACCTTGAAAAATCCCGTATTCCGTATTCTGCGATTCGATTCGGACACTGGCTTCGTCAACATCGGCAGACAGAAATTTCTGCTGCAAACGCTCAGCGCAGGTTTTGGTCAACAATATGTCACCTTGATTCAGGTACAATGCTTTTTTCAGAGGCTGCACTTTGTAAATAGAATCAAATGTGTAGAAGCCCGGATGAGTGAGAATGTCTTTCACTTGCCCATCTTGGATATAAACGATTCTGTCATTTGGTGAAGCACCCAAAAACGATAGAATTTCTGATAGAGAATCCTGAAAATGCGTTGGTATGAGCCAGATGATTTCTCCGGCAGGAATATCTTCAGGAGTCATTACTTGCCCCTCTGCGTTCAGCAATTGAATCACCGGCAGCAGATTGGCAGAAATTTGCGTAAGTCCCACATGATCATTTTCAATCAATTCATCCACGGTTCGGGGCTTTGCGGACTTGATCTTTTTCGCCGAGTAAGTTCCGGACACAACTGCATAATTGAACACATCGGTGTCCTCACAGCCTTCAATGATGTGATTGAAACGCTCCAGCACAGAATCCTCCGGCACAACAGGCGTGGTCAGTTTATAGAAATCATATTGTTTCAGTTCCTCTATCGCAGCGTTTGTTGTCTGGAGTGCGTTCACATTGGTGAGCGTTATATCCATCGAGAGAATCAACATAATTGTGACAGCCGCCTTAAAAAGAAGCAAAATTCGTAAAAGCATCTCATTGTTCCGAGAATTCTTAATGGCACCAACACGATCCACTCTGCGAACAAAAAGAACTCCGCCTAACGAAGCAATCAGGAACACAAGGGCCAAGAAAAGGTACATCCAGAGTGACAATGACAGAAAAACACGAATCATGGCGGCGTCTTTATACAGAATATATCCCACCACGGGAAGCATGACCGTAAGCATTGAAATATAAATCTGTACCAGCAGGGGTGCAATCAGGTGAACTGTAATGCTCCATTCCGTCCAACCATTTAACTTTAGGACGCCGATTTCCTTTAATCTATGAACATAGTAAGCCGCAATACTCAAAAATAGCAGGACAGCCAGCAACAAAAAGAAGGATAGGTTCAGTGTTGAGAACAACATGCCAGCACGAAAGCTGATCGGGCTTACCTTCTCAATATTTGCTTGGACATCCTCCTTGGCGAATAATTGTGCAACATGGTTAGCGTCTGCTTCGTCCTCACTTAAAAGTGTAAAATACTGAAGATTCAGGTTAGAATCCGCATCAAAGGTTTCGTAAGTGATTTTGCTGCTTGGAAATATGGATGCCTGTTTACCTTCTTTTATATCGCCGGGATTTATGAACACCATTTTCAAATCGTGGTGCCCAAAATTCGTGTCATTATAATATGTAATACGAAATGTGACTCCGGCACTTTCTGCTACATTCTGAATCTCTCGTCCGGAAAGACTACGGTCAAGAGAAATCTCATAGGTATCCATGCTATTCTGATAGTACAATTTATCCGCAACGAGCAGAAAAAAGAAAACGGCGAAAAGGCCTGTTAGAATGCCAACACCTCGAATCAACCATTTCATAAATCATCACTTCCATTCCGCTGCGATGCCCGGCGGCCTTTGACATCGGAAAGCGCTAAAACTTCGCAGCCCTTGCTCTCATAATAGGCCAGCAGCTCCGGCAGTTTCTTTTTATCGTAGCTGGTGATGCAGTCCGACAGCACATGAACGGCATAGCCGCTTTTTGTCATATTGTAGCAGGTGGATTTGATGCAGGCCGCGGCGTCCGCACCAACGACGTAAAACTCGGAAATCTCATGCTCCTGAATAAAGGCAGTAAACGCCTCGCTGGTCAGGGCATTGCTCTTTACCTTCGTAAAGATATGATTGGATACGACGTTCAACTCCGGCACCAGCTCCGCGCCGCGGGTGCCGGGCTTGAAGGTTCTCGTTCCCGCAGAAAGGTTGTTATGCTGAATGTAA
Organism: uncultured Oscillospiraceae bacterium; assembly: GCA_937915075.1. Taxonomy (GTDB): domain Bacteria; phylum Bacillota; class Clostridia; order Oscillospirales; family Oscillospiraceae; genus Hominicoprocola. The sequence continues at coordinate 2,814 of CALDMA010000255.1, read as the reverse complement.
ACGATCCAAAGTCCCTTTTGCTCTGCCCAGTCGATCGCCTCATTGACTTTGGTAATGATTTCCTTGTAGTTTTTCGTGATGTCATTTTGCAGGTCAATCACGACCAATGCACTGTTTTTCATATTGTAGTCCTCCATAAATTTCGTGTTCCGCTGTGCGGCGGCGTTTACATCAGGAAATCAGAATCTTCCGGGTCGTGTTGCTCATGGCAGAAGCCTGAACGCCTGCTCCAGCAGCCAGTCTCGGCCTTCCAGAAAATCGTATCCCAGCAGCGCCTCTATCTCCGCCGGTTGGCCGTATAGCCTGTCGCAAATATCGACATTCTGCAAATAAAGTTGCAAGAGAAAGCACAACAATCATTCCTCCCAATCATTTTCTATCTATTTATAAGTTCTATTTCGATTGATCCACTTGAAAAAGATAAAATAAATCAGCAAACCATCAATGGCAAAATCATAAATGCGCAGACGGTCAAAGAGCAAAACATTGGACAAAATCGAAACAAGTACGATTCCAACGCCAATGATTTTAGGAAACAATCCCCACTCTTTTGTCATCCATGCGAAATACGCCATGACCGGCGACAGAAAGGCGAATATCGTCCAGCCGATAATAAACATCCAGCCGTAGACACCTTGGGTGAGCATGGCTGTCGCATAATAGGTGAGCAGCATCCCGATACAAAACGGAAGGATGTTCCGCATGGCGGCTTTCTTTGTCGGGCTGTAAATGACAATCAGCGTCCCCAACAGAATCCAAACCGACATCTGAGAAAAGATTTCTCCCAAATTCGGATAATACATATCGAATAATCTTGACAGCGCTCCGAGGAAAAGGCCAGTGAAGAACAGGGAGAGCGGGTTCAGAAGTTTATTTGTTTTCATTGATTCTCACATTTCCAAAGTGATATAAATATTGTCAGGAAGCAATGTTCCTGTTTTCCACACAGCTTCAAAATCTTCCGTTGACAGTACCCGGTTGTATTGCGTATCCGATGCGTTGGCATTTTCCGCGAGAGAATCCACCAGATAAATGTGCTGCTCGTCATAGCCGACAACGACAGCGTAGTGCGTATCTCCCGGAATCCGGATGAAAACGATGATCGGATTTCCATCCGTCAGCCGCTGCTTCAACGTGTCAACGCTCCCGTGACAAGCCTTTGCCTGATACCCATACCGCTCAAAAACATCTACGACGCTATTTGCGGAAACGAAGCCAAGCGTTCGTTTTAATTCCGGAAACAGCGCCTCTCCGTCCGTATCTTCCCCAAAGCACCGCAGGAGATAGGCGGCAGCATAAGCCGCGCATTTCCCATCCGTCTGGTAGTCAATACGATTTTCTGAACTTGCACAGAAGAACTCTGGCGGATAATCAAAGGCTTCCATCTCGTCCCTCGGCGGACTTATGGATGCGAGGAAACTGATGGCCGCAGCAACAGACAGGATGATTGCAATGCTTATGGCAATCAGACATATTTTTCGTATCTGCATTGTTCCTGTACCCGCTCTCCCAGCAAAGTGATGGCCTTTTGGGGACATAAGCTGATGCAGCGGTAACACATCGTACATTGCTTTCCCGGAACTGCTCTATGATCCCTGATCTCTATATTTCCCATCGGGCAATTCCTGCTGCACAGGCCACAGCCGATGCAGGCATCGCTTATTTTCAACTTATCTGTGTATCCGCTCGTTTTACGATAAAACCACAGCCTTTGCCCAAACAAACCTTTGATATGCGAGATTGCCGACAACCCTTCCTGCGGATATTGCCCCCGCCTGATTTGCTCTGCGATCTGCTCGATACGCTGATCTGCGCATTTGACGATCTGCCTGTTTTCTTCCATGCTCTTTTTCAGCAGTTTGTTGTCGCAGACGGAATCAGGCATTTTTATCTGTACGCCTCCGAGAATTTGTGCGCCATACTTCTTTAGTAGCCTTGCTGCACAGCCTGTTCCGTCACCGCTGAAAAGTCCCATTGTATTTAGACAGAACACGCTTTTGCCATTCCACAGGCAGCGTTTTTTCTGATAAAGTCACGCACCATAAAGGGGGCATTGGAGAATTGCGTGGTATAACCCAAGATGATTGTGCTTTGCTTCTCCAGCGTTTCGGTAACGTGTGGAGCTTCCAGCGGAATACACTCCGCCGCAGCGTCCAGCAGGTTTACCAGCTTTTCAACGCAGTGCTTTGTGTTTCCGGTTCCACTCAGATATATCCCTATCATTTGTGCTTCTTCTCCCTGTAAATCCCAATCGGCTTGTGGTTCGGTCGGTCAATTTCCATTCCCCTAAAACAATAGACGCAGTACAAACCGATTTTCTCGGATTGCACTGCGTCTAAGCGTCTGGCATTTTGATTTCTTCAATTTTTCCGTCCCTGAAACGAATTACGCAGGTGTATTTGCACTTCGGGCAGAATAGCGGAAAATCCTCCAACACTGTATGTGGCCGTATCTGTGTCCTTGTTTTGCCGCCGCATCTGGGGCAGCAAAGCCAATCCACTTTTGATTTCAGAGCTTCGACCAATTTATATCACCTCTGTTTCCTTGCTGACCAATGCTCGAAACTCAGCATCACGGTCAAAGGTACCTGCCGCAAATCCGGGGATTTCTTTGATGGATTTGCAAATGCTGATACTGAAGCCCGTTAGGATATGCCCAATCTCTTGGTCGGAGTAGGGGCAATCGCCGGTCACGATCAGCGTGGACAGGCTATGAACAACGAACCATAAATTGCGGAAATAAAGGTCTGCTTCTTCGGAGGTGATATGGTAAATGTTCATCAGGGTCGGACGGACAAGTAACTGTAAATGCTGC
>CALDMA010000254.1 GCA_937915075.1 uncultured Oscillospiraceae bacterium | reverse complement strand
GCCGCGCAGAACGGTCTTGAAGACCTTGTTCTTTTCGGCCATGGCGGTGACGGCCTCGCGCACCTCCAGCTCGCTCAGGCCCTCGGGGATGTTGAGCTTCCCGTTCAGCAGCATCCCCTGCGGGACCGCCTGATACAGGTCCTCAAGGCTTTTGACCCCGATGGCCGCAAGCATTTCCTCCCGTTCCGCCGCGGTGGTCGGAACATAAGAGCCCATCAGCCCTCCTCGGCGCAATGCGCCTCATAAGCCGCCGCGTCGAGCAGCTCCTCGGTGCCGCCGATGCCCTCGACCTTGATGATCCACGCGCCGTAGGGATCGGAGTTGAGCGTTTCGGGCGCGTCGGCCAGCGCCTCGTTGACCGCGCAGATGGTGCCGCTGACGGGAGAAATGACATCGGAGACCGCCTTGACGGACTCAACGTCGCCGAAGCTCACGCCCGCGGTGACCGCGTCGCCCTCGGCGGGCAGGTTGATGAACACCACATCGCCCAGCGCGTCCTGCGCAAAATCGGAGATGCCGATGACGGCGATCTCGCCGTCCATCTTGACCCACTCGTGGGACTTGGAATACTTCAGCTCAGCAGGGAAATTCATTGTGTTGTCCTCCTCAAATTTTTGTTGTAGAAATCATCGTGTTCGTATGTATGTTACTTGTCCAGCTTGTAGAACGGCATGGGCACGATCTCCAGCTCGACCATGCGTCCGCGCACGTCGGCGTTGAGGTGTCGGCCGATCTCGATCTGCTCGGCGGGGATGTAGCCCATCGCGACGCCGCAGCCGATAAACGGCGCGAATGTGCCGGAGGACGTCCAGCCGAGCTTCCCGCCCTCCATCGTATAGAGGTCGCAGTGCTCGCGCACGATGCCGCGGCCGACGACCTTCATGCCGATGCGCTTGAGCTTCGGCGCGCCGAGCGCGACGAGCGCGTCGCGGCCGATGAAGTCCTTGCCGGTCAGCTTGCAGGGAAGCCCCGCCATCTTTGGCGTGATCTCCTCGTTCATCTCATGGCCGTAGAGCGGCATGGAGGCCTCAAGGCGCAGCGTGTCGCGCGCGCCGAGCCCGCAGGGGATGAGTCCGAATCCCTCGCCCGCAGCGAGCAGGGCGTGCCAGAGGTCGACGGTGTCCTCGGCCCTGCAGTAGATCTCAAAGCCGTATTCGCCGGTATAGCCCGTCTGGGAGACGAGGGCGTGAATGGTACGGCTGCCGAGATCCAGCGGCACATTGTCGATAAAGGTGTAGTATTTCGCGGGGATGTACTGCTCCGCGCAGAGCTTTTTGAGAATGTCGCCGGACCTGGGGCCCTGCAGCGCGACTTGCCCCCAGTCGTCGCCCTCGTCGCGGTAATCCACGTCGCCGAACAGGTGGCTCTCGACCCACGCGGCGTCCTTGTCGCGGTTGCCCGCGTTGACGACCAGCCAATAGTCGTCGGCGGCGCAGCGGTAGACGATGAAATCGTCAATAATGCCGCCCGCGTCGCTGCAGAACATGGCGTACTTGATGTCGCCGTCCTGCATGGCGGAGATGTCCGCGGTGATGAGCTTCTGCACGTTTGCGGCCGCGTCGGGGCCCTTGAGCCGCAGCTCGCCCATGTGCGACACGTCGAACAGTCCGGCCTTCTGCCGCACGGCCATGTGCTCGGCGAGCACACCGGTGGGATACTGCACGGGCATCAGAAAGCCGCCGAACTCAACGATCTTTCCGCCCGCGTCCACATGCGTCTGATACAGGGGTGTTTTCCTTTCCATAAGCGGTTTCCTCCTCTATTATCATTTTTAAACGATAGCATAAAAATGATTAAAATATGGCATAGAAAAAAGGCACAAAGTCCCCCTTGGAACTTTGTGCCTCCGTTTTATGACCTGAGAGTTTCCCTGACACAGCATATCGCATTTTTGCAGGTTGCACCTTCGGCGTGCGGCAAGCCGCACTTTTCGGAGCGTCGTCCGAGTCCGGTCCTTTTGCCTGAGAGCTTCTGCGTTCCCCTTCGGCGCCGCGGCAGATATTCCGCGGTCTCTCCCGTGACCCATCATCCGATCACTTTATCCACTTGCTTTTTTAAGGTAACACAGGCAATGCGCTTTTGTCAAGAAAGATATTTTGTCGTTTCGCCGAAAAATATGTGGACGCGAGAGGAAAGTCGTTTTCGGTCGCTTCCTTACCACACGCTCACGCGCGTCTCCGGTGCGGTCCACATACCGTCGCCGGGCTGGATATCATAGGTCGCATAGAACTCCGGCAGCGTCTGCAGCACGCGGTTGCAGCGCAGCTTATCGGGCGCGTGGACATCGGTCACGGCCAGATACTCGCGCATCTGCCGCGAGGTCGTGGACGCCCAGGTGTTCGCGACGGCGCGGAAGAGCTTGTCGAGGTCGGGGCGGTCGAGCTTCTTCGCCGCCGCGACGATGCACTTGGCCGCGCCGAGGTCCGCCACATTCTCCGAGATGGTCAGCGCGCCGCTGCACGCGATACCGGGATAGGCCTCCTGCCCGTCGTACCATTCGGCCACAGCCTGACACTTCTGCTGGAAGGCGTCGTAATCCTCCGCGGTCCACCAGTCGGCGGCGCTGCCGTTCTCGTCAAACTTCGCGCCGTTGTTGTCAAAGGCGTGGGTGATCTCGTGAGCAATGATATAGCCGATGCCGCCGAGGTTCTCCTCACGGCTGGCGTTTACGTCGTAGAGCGGCGATTGCAGGATGGCGGCGGGGAAGGTGATGTCGTTGGCGCTGGGGTTGTAGCAGGCGTTGACTGTAAAGGGCGTCATGATCCACTCGCTCTTGTCCGGTGCGTCGTTCTGATGGGCGAGGACATCCTGCTTCATCGCCATCTGGATGGCAATGACGTTGGAGAAGAAGGAGCCGCCCTCGGCGGGAGACTTGATCTCCGCGCGGTCAAGACAGCTTTCCCAGCTGTCGGGATAGCCGACCTTGACGCCCATGGTATCGAGCTTCTTCACGGCCTTGGCCTTGGTCTCGGCGCTCATCCAGTCCTGCGCCAGGATGCGCTCCTTGTAGATGGCGATGAACTCGCCGATCATCTCCTCCACATCGGCCTTGGCTTCGGCGGAGAAGTATTCTTCCACATAGGCGCGGCTGAGGTAATCCGCCAGAAGCGCCTGCACCTGCTGTGCCGCGATCTGCTCGCTGCTTTGGCGGGCGTCTACGCCGTAGTAGCCCAGCACGAAGTCGAAGTAGGCTTCCTGGAAGCCCTGGTTGAGCGAGGTGCCCACACTCTGCAGCAAAGCCAGACGCGCCGCGGTCTTGAGCAGGGCGAGGTGGGCGTCGTCGTAGAGCGCCGCGGCAGCCTTCAGCGCGCCGACGTCGCTGACCATGATGCGCTCCGCGCCTTCGATGCCGCTGGCGGCAAGAACGGCGTCAAGGTCCACGTTCGGCAGCAGCGCCTTGAGCTCGCCGAGCGTGAAGAGGTTGTAGATCTTGTCCACGTTGCTGTAGTCCTGCGGGTCGAGCGAGGCAGCGGAGATCGCCGCCTCGGTGTCATAGAACGCCGCGACGCGCTGCGCCGCCTCGTCCGCGCCAAGGCCGGAGAGCGTCAGCAGCGATGTGAGATACGTCGTGTAGGCACCCTTCTGCGCGTCGGCGCCGTTGGCGTAGAAGTCCTTGTCCATGCCCGCGCCGATAAGCGAGAACGCGGTGATCCTGCGGCTCGAGTCCGCGAGGTCGGTCGTCAGGCCGAAGCCAAGGAGCATGGACAGCCCCAGCTCCTTCTGCAGCTGCACATCGACGCTCACCAGCTCGCTGAGCGTTTTGGCGCTCTCGATGGCATCAAGGTACTTCTGAATGGGCGCAACGCCGGCCTTCTCGCGGCCCTCGGCGTCCATCACGCAGTCATAGAGCGCCTTGATCTTCGCCTCGGCGGTGCCGGGAGTCTGCTCATGCGCGTCGATCTCGCGGATGAGCGCAGCGATCTGCTCGTTGACCGTCAGGCTCAGGCCGTAGAACGGGCCGTTGATGGATAGGCCCGCGGGAATGTCGGAGCCGTCCAGCCAGCTCTTGTTGACGGCGGCGTAATAGTCGTCCTTGAGGTTCGTGCCCTTGGCGGCGTAGGCGCGGCGAAGCAGCGTAGAGAAGGCTTCAGCGCTTATGACCTCGTTCGCGTCGCCGTCCGCAAGGCCGGCAGCGAGGACGGAGGAAAGCTCCTCCGTTGCCCACGCGGGGACATTCGTCAGGCTGCTCGCGGGCAGCGCCATGCGGGCGTTATCTCCCACAGGGGCGGCAAAGCCGCCGAAAGCGCGCGTGAGCATCACCAGCGCCTGTGCGCGCGTCAGAGTGCCGTCGAGCGCAAGGCTGCTGTCAGGATAGCCCTTGAGAATGTCGGACTGCTGCACGCCGGGGTTATAGTCCTGCGCGGCGGAAAGCAGTGCCTGTGCGGCCTCGCCGCGCGTGAGCGCCGCTGCCTGCGCGGGCAGCGTACCGAGTGCCAGCACCAGCACGAGCAGCAGCGGCACAAATCGTTTTTGAAATCTCATCATGTCATCTCTCCTTTGGATGCTTGGATCGTTCAAATGCTCCGCGGCGTTCTTCCCTTCGCCGCGGAGAACGACATTGTAGAGCTCTTTCTCATTTTTGTCAAGTGTTCAAAAATGATTTTTGAGCATTCCTACGCGGCGCGCGCTCTTGCAAAGGACGGCTGCTTCTGCTACACTGTAGACAGCTTATCGGACGCGGCGACACCCGCAAAGGAGAGAAAATGGAACAGACAAATAAAGGGCTGAGCGGCAATCAGCTCAAGCTCATCGCCATGCTTGCTATGACGGTCGACCACTTCGCCAGCGTGATCTGGCCGAATTATCCGCAGGACTGGTGGATCCTGCTGCTGCACATCATCGGCCGCATGGCCGCGCCGATCTTCTGGTTCATGGTGGCCGAGGGCTACCACTACACCCGTGACCTGAAGAAGTATGCCGGACGGCTGCTGCTCTTTGCCGTCATCGGACACTTCGCCTACAATTTTGCCTTCGGCATTCCCTTTATCCCGCTCAAAACCGGCGTATTCAACCAAACCAGCGTGATGTGGCCGCTGTTTCTTGGCGTCGTCGGCCTCTACACGGTGGAGCGGCCCGAGCTCAGGCAATGGCAAAAGGCGCTTGCCGTGGTCGCCCTTACGCTCCTCGCCTTCCCGGGCGACTGGAGCAGCATTGCCGTGCTTGCCATTCTGGATATCGGGCAGAACCGCGGCGACTTCCGCCGCCAGATGACGCGCATGATGCTCTGGGTCGCGCTCTATGCGCTGGTCTACGCGCTCTTTATCGACCTCGTCTACGGCGTGCTCCAGCTCTTCGCCGGGCTGACCATTCCGCTGCTCAAGCGCTACAACGGCACGCGCGGTGCGGGTCGGGGCATGAAGTATCTTTTCTATCTCTACTATCCCGCGCACCTCTTCCTCTGCGGTCTCGTCCGCGTCCTGCTCTACGGCAACGTCGGCGTGATGGTCGGCGGACAGTAAGGCAATACCGGCAAAAAGGGGAGCGCCCATACGTTTCGTATGGGCGCTCCCTTTCCTTTTCACTTTTCAGAACGCAACGTGCATGAACAGCGCCACGCAGCAGAGGATCACAGCCAGCGGGACATAGACGTAACGTCCCACGCTGTACCAGAGGCTTCCGCGCAGCTTGCCGCTGCCGGTGTTGACGGCATCGAGCAGTTCGTCCTTCTTCATCACATAGAACCAGGAGATCGCGCCGAGCGTCGCGCCGATGGGAATGATGTAAATGGAGACAAGGTCCATCCACGGGCCCCACTTGTCGATGGTCTCCATGCCGATGCCGAAGCCAAGGCATACCACGCACAGGATCACCAGCACCGCCGTGCGGCTGAGCTTCGGGAACTTGTGCATCAGGGATTCCGCAACGGCCTCGAACATATTCTGCAGCGAGCTGACGCCCGCGAAGATCATCGCAACATAGAGAATGATGGCAAACAGTCGGCCGAGCGGGATATCCTGCAGAATGGTCGGCAGCGTGACGAACAACAGGCTCGGACCCGCGCCGACGTCCAGCCCGTAGGAGAAGCAGGCGGGAATAATGACCAGCGCGGCGACCACGGCAGCGATGGTGTCAAAGAGCGCCGTGTGCTGCGCGACGCCCACCACGTCCTCGTCCTTGGAGAGATACGCGCCGTAGACGATCATGCCGCTGCCGGTGACGGACAGCGAGAAGAACGCCTGCCCCATCGCCCAGATCCAGATCATCGGGTCGGTCAAAGCCTCCCAGCGCGGGGTGAACATGAAAAGATAGCCCTCCGCCGCGTTCGGCAGCAGCGCCACACGCACCGCCAGAACGAGGAAAATGAGGAAAAAGAGCGGCATCATGACCTTGTTGGTCTTTTCGATGCTGTGTGCGCCAAGGAAAAGCGTCAGCAGCGTGCCGACGACCACGACGATGTGATAGGGAATGACCGAATAGGGCGTGCCGGAGAATGCCCCGAACCACGCGGCGGTGTCCGCGGTCATGAGGGTGCCGAGGAGGGAATCCACCAGCGCCTTGAGAATGTAGGTCACGATGACGGCATAGCCGATGGCAATGCACATGGAGCCCGCCAGCGGCAGCCAGCCGAGCAGTCCGCCGGCCTTGCCCGCGCCCTTGCCGCGTGTTGCCCAGGCATTTTCATAGGCGCCCAGCGTGCCAGTCGCCGCGCGGCGGCCCATCGCAAACTCCGCCGGCAGGCCGACGTAGCTGAAAATGAACACGAACAGCAGATAGATCAGCAGGAAAGCTCCGCCGCCGTTGCTGCCCAGCTTGTTGGGAAAGCCCCATACGTTTGCCATACCGACCGCCGAGCCGACCGAGGCCAGAATAAAGCCCCAGCGGCTGGCAAAGCTCTTTGTGTTTTTCGTGTGCTTCATGATGTTCTCCCTTTGGACCGTCCGCATCCCGACGGGGCGGTCCGCTTCCTTCCGTAATCATAGCAAAGCCCCGACCCGCAGGGGCTGGGACTTTGTTATTCTAAAGCTTTGCTGTATAAAAGTCAAGCGTTTTCCCGAAAACGCATCCGGATCGCGGCAGCGAGATCCAATTCACCGCCGAGCTGCGGTAAGCGAAAACGAAATTTGCCGCGGCGTGCGCCAAAAAAGGCTTGCGCGCCGCGACTTTTTTGCACATAATAGGGACAAGAATTTTCCCCGACGGAGGTTACTTTATGTCTAAGCCTATTCCCAAGCGCAGCGAGGTCGCTGCCGAGTTTACCTGGGACCTTACCGATATCTTCCCCTCGGACGAGGCGTGGAAGTCCGAGTACGAGGCGCTCAAGCCCTATGCCGAAGCAGTCGCCGCCTATCGGGGCCGCCTCGGTGAGAGCGCGGAGACGCTGCTGGCCTATTTCCGGCTCGACGATGAGCTGAACGTCCGCGTCGGCCGGCTCTACGGCTACGCCAACTGCAAGGCGGACGAGGATACCTCAAACAGCTTTTATCAGGACCTGCGCGGCAAGGCGCTGAGCCTGTCCGTCGCGCTCTCCGGAGCGGGCGCGTTCGCCGCGAGCGAGCTGCTTGCGCTCCGCGATGAAACGCTCGCACGCTTCTACGCCGAGCAGCCGGAGCTGACGACCTACCGCCGCCCCATCGAGCAGGTCCGCCGCCGCAGGGCGCACATTCTCTCCCCGGAGTGCGAGGCGCTGCTGGCGAATGCCGGCGAGATGGCCGACAGCCCCGATGCCATCTTCGGCGTGTTTCATAACGCCGACCTCCGCTTTCCCGCTGTGACCGACGGCGCGGGCGCGGAGCAGCCGCTGACCGATGCGACCTTTGTTCCCCTGCTCCAGAGCGGCGACCGCACGCTGCGGCGCAATACGTTTGAGACCTACTACGCCACGCTCGGCGGCTATCGCAATACGCTCTCCGCGACGCTTGACGCGCAGTTCAAGCAGCTGCGCTTTTTTGCCAACGCGCGCAGGTACCCCTCCACGCTCGACGCCGCGCTCGACGCGACCGAGGTGCCGGTGAGCGTTTACGACAGTCTCATCGAGAGCGTCCACGCGAACCTCGACAAGATGTACCGCTACGTCGCCCTGCGCCGCCGTCTGCTTGGCGTGGATGAGCTGCACATGTACGACGTCTATACGCCCATCGTCCCCGACGTGGCGGAGGAGATCCCCTTTGAGCAGGCGAAGGCCACCGTGCTCGACGCGCTCACCGTCCTCGGCACGGACTATACCGCCATGCTGCGCGAGGGCTTCGACCACCGCTGGCTCGACGTGTATCCCAACGTCGGCAAGCGCGGCGGCGCATACTCCTCCGGGATCGCGCGCCCGCACCCCTATGTCCTGCTCAACCACACCGACGACCTCGACAGCCAGTTCACCATCGCGCACGAGATGGGCCACGCGATGCACAGCTATCTGAGCTGCAAAAATCAGCCTGTCTGCACGAGCGACTACGTCATTTTCGTCGCCGAGGTCGCCTCGACCTGCAACGAGGTGCTGCTCATGCGTCATCTGCTGAACAAAAGCACCGATAAGCGCGAGCGGGCCTATCTCATCAATCACTTCCTCGACCAGTTCAAGGGCACGGTCTACCGCCAGACGATGTTTGCCGAATTCGAGCGCGAGCTGGGACGCATGGCGGAGCGCGGCGAGACGCTGACCGCCGACGCGCTGGACGAAAAATACCTCGCGCTCAACCGCCTCTACTTCGGTCCCGACATGATCAACGACGCGCAGATCGCACTCGAGTGGGCGCGCATTCCGCACTTCTACTACAATTACTATGTGTTCCAGTACGCCACCGGCTTCTCCGCCGCGGTCGCTCTGGCCGACCGCATCCTGCGTGAGGGGGAGCGTGCCGTCGCGGACTACAAGCGCTTCCTTTCCGGCGGCAGCAGCACCGACCCCATCTCGCTTCTGAAGCTCGCGGGCGTGGATATGAGCACCCCCGCGCCGGTCAATGCCGCGCTCGCCATGTTCGGCGAGCTGGTCGACGAGCTCGACGCCCTCACCCGCTGAACGGCGTTTCCGTTGGTAAAATATTCCAAAATAAAACTCTTGTTCTAATTTAGACACTGTGGTATACTGTCCGACAGAGGGGAGGGCTGCGCCATGCCGCAAAACGAGCGGACCTATATCGCCATTGATCTCAAGTCGTATTACGCGTCCGTGGAGTGCATGGAGCGCGGCCTGGACCCGATGCGAACGAACCTTGTGGTGGCGGACCCGAGCCGCACGGAAAAGACAATCTGCCTTGCGGTGTCGCCGGCGCTGAAGGCTTACGGCATCCCGGGCCGTGCGCGGCTCTTCGAGGTGGTCGAGCGCGTGCGGCAGGTCAACGCCGAACGGCAGCGCCGCGCGCCGGGCGGCCGGCTGACCGGAAGGAGCGCGGACGATCTCGCGCTGAAGGCCGACGCGTCCCTCGCGGTCGACTATCTGGTGGCGCCGCCGCGCATGGCGAAATACATCGAGGTCAGTATGCAGATCTACGGCATCTACCTTAAGTACGTTTCGCCTGAAGATATCCACACCTATTCCATCGACGAGGTACTGATGGACGTCACCGGCTATCTGGAGACCTACCGCACGACCGCCCGTGAGCTGGCGAGGGCCATGATCCTCGACGTGCTGCACACAACGGGCATCACGGCGACGGCGGGCATCGGCAGCAATCTCTATCTCTGCAAGGTAGCTATGGATATGATGGCCAAGCGCGTTCCGCCGGACGAGAACGGCGTGCGCATCGCGCAGCTTGACGAGCGGAGCTACCGTGCGCTGCTTTGGGAACACCGTCCGCTGACAGACTTCTGGCGCGTGGGCCGCGGCTACGCGAAAAAGCTGGAGGAGCATGGGCTGTACACGATGGGCGACGTGGCGCGCTGCTCCATCGGGAAGCCGAACGAGTATTATAACGAAGGGCTTCTCTACAAGCTCTTCGGCGTCAACGCCGAGCTGCTCATCGACCACGCCTGGGGCTGGGAGCCGTGCCGCATGGCGGATATCAAGGCCTACCGGCCGGAAACGAACAGCATCAGCTCCGGTCAGGTGCTGCAATGCCCCTACTCCTATGACAAGGCGCGGCTCGTCGTTCGTGAGATGGCCGAGGCGGTCGCGCTGGAGCTGCTGGAAAAGCGGCTCGTGACCGACCAGCTCACGCTGACGGTCGGATATGACATTGAAAACACGGCAAACGGCGGCTATCGCGGCGAGACGGTGCTCGACCCTTACGGCCGAAAAATTCCGAAGCACGCGCACGGCACGGCGACGCTGGGGCGGAAAACCTCCTCGGCGCGCCGCATCGTGGATGCCGTACTCGGCATCTATGACGAAAAGGCCGACCCGAAGCTGACGGTCCGCCGCCTGACCGTCACGGCCAACCGGCTCGTGCGCGAGGAGGATATCCTGCGCGAGCCGGAGCAGCCGGTGCAGTTCAGCCTCTTTGACGATCCCGCGGCGCGGGAGCGGCAGCTTCGGGAGGAGGAAGCCAAGCAGGAGCGGGAGCGCCGGATCCAGGAGGCCATGCTGGACATCAAGAAAAAGTACGGTAAAAACGCCATCCTCAGCGGCGGCAGCTACCTTGACGGGGCGACCGCGCGCGAGCGGAACCGCCAGATCGGAGGACACAAGGCATGAGCGGAAAATACGACGATATCATCGACCTGCCGCACCCCGACCCGCAGACGCATCCGCGGATGCCCATGCGCGACCGCGCGGCGCAGTTCGCGCCCTTTGCGGCGCTCACCGGCCACCGCGCCGCCCTTGCGGAAACGGAGCGACGCGCCGCCGACGCGGCGGAGCCGGAGAACGAGCGGTTTTCGGAGCCGTAGCCGCGCGCTCTTTCCGCATCTGCGGCCGGTCATGGAGGGCAAAGCGCATGAAAAAGCCTGAACCGACCCTGCGGCCGGACCGCAGCGTACTGAAAATATTCTAAACCGTGAAGTGGAAGAGTATCGCAAAGAGTCGAAAAGCCTGATCTTGCCCGAAATTGAGGCAGAGCATTACCGGTGCTATAACGCATTGGATCCTGAGCTCCTTTGGCGGATTATTTTGCAGATAGTCTCCGAACGCCTTGATCGTAAGATACAACAAGGTTATATAGAGCAAATTGCAGACTCTCTTTCTCCGGTAGAATGTGTCGGCTTTGAAGAAGCTGCGTTTAAGACGGTTGGCCCGCAGTGCCAGCGGCTTGTTCTGGGAATATCAGTCGGATAAACGGGATCGCGCGCTCTACCCTCTGCGTGACAAATGTCTGAGCGAAAGCGACAGACGTGGAGCGCGAAAGGTATCCGCCGGATGCTTCGCAGCGAACCGACAGCGCAGCCCGAAACGCCGTTACAGCCCCGAGTACAGGGAGGCGCTGAAGCTGCAGCAGATCTGGTGCGAGGGCATATTTGCCCAAACGAAGGATAAACCTCACTTTGTCAACAACACCAATATGGCCCGTTTACGGTCGGCAAGTAACGGTTCTGCGCAGCTGGCAGACCGTGCTCGTGCGTTTGATGTGTCTGCAAAGAATATAGGGCTTTGCCCGCATAAGCAAAACCACCCGCTTCGCGGGTGGCTGCTCTTTTCTCTATAGGTGCTGCACGACGGTGACCGCGCCGGAAAAAATGACGTAGGCGTAGACGAGGCGGCGGAGCTGCGCGGCGTTGAGTCTTCCGCCGAGCTTCAGCCCGAAGCGCTGCCCGCAGACCACGCCCGCCACGCCGAGCAGCGTCAGCGGCAGGAGATCGAGCGTGTAGTAGCCGCTCAAAACACGCGTGGTAATGGATGTCACGTTATTTACGGCAAAATTGGCCTGCGCGTTGGCGAGATAGCTCTCGCGGCTGTCTGTGGCAGCAAGGTAATAGATCGCCATGATCGGCCCGCCGATGGAAAACAGTCCTCCGCAGATGCCCGCGAGCAGACCGCAGACGATGGTGACCGCCGGCGTCACGCGGATGGCCGCCTTCTTTTCCGTCAGCAGCAGGTAGGTGCCGAGCAGCATCAGGAACGCGCCGAACACCATGGTCATCACGCGCAGGTCCATCGAGCCGATGAAGCGGATGGCTGTCACGCTCGCCGCCGCGTAAAGCAGCGTGGGCGGCAGGGTGAGCTTGAGGTCAATGCTTTTGCGCAGCTTCCATGCCAGCGTGACCGTCAGGCCGAGGCAGATGGAGGTCGAGACCGACGGCGCGACCGCCATGGTGAAAAAGTACGGCAAAATGGTCATCATCACGACCGCCGCGCCAAAGCCCGTGATGGATTGAACAAAGCCGCCGAGCGCTGCGCTCAGCGCGACTGCAAGGTATACCATGATCGCTTTCCTCTGATTTCCTTTTCTGAAAAAATGACCGTCGGCATTTCTGCCGACGGTCATTGTATGCTTTTTCCCGAATCGTGTCAAGATTCCGCAAAGC
>CALDMA010000253.1 GCA_937915075.1 uncultured Oscillospiraceae bacterium | reverse complement strand
ACCCGCAGCAGATCGAGGTCATGATCGCCTATATGCAGGGCGTGGCTACGGCGGCAAAGCTGATGAGCGAGAAGAAGGAGGCGTGAGGGGATGACGGAAGCGGAAAAGGCGCAGGCGATTTACGCAGCGCGGAGAGAAGAACAAATGGAGCGGTACCACCGAGACGCTTTGATGCTGGCAGAGAAGCTGCTGGACAGAGCTGCAGAGCTTGGGGCAACGACAGATGAGTTTGAAGAAGCTGTGCGGTACATTCAGGCATGGACCCATGAGGTAATGGCTCTACAGCCGCCGACGATGAAGTTTATCCGGAGGAAACAGCGGTTCCTGCTCCAGAAGGGGAAGGAAGAGCTGGAGAACATGCCGGTGCACGGCGTGTGGCCGGATAAGACGGTGGAAGGAGGCGTGAGGGGGTGACGGAGCTGACGAAGGCGGAGAAAAAACTGATTGCACGGATCCTATCGGAGGAGGCCATCAGAACCGAAGATAATGCCCGGAAGTGGGCCAAAGCCTCGGAGGCTGGGACAAGAACCCCGGAAGAACGGAGAAAATTCCGCGAGGTAGCAGAGTACCGATACAAAACGGCTGAGAGAATCCGCGGCATCATCGGGAAGCTCGAGAGCGAGCGGAAGAAAGCGTAACGCCATGTTGGCAGCAGTTGCATACCGGGCGGCGGACGGGAGTTTCCTTCCGGCGGAGCCCTTTGAGATCAAGCGGCAGGACGAAGATCACGGAAACCCCGTGCTGGACGCCTTCGTCAGCTGGGCCGCGGAGAGATACCGCAGAGAACGGGAGCAGGATGAGAAGACTGCGTAAAGCTGTAAAATCTGGAAAAACTAACGCCGGAAGGAGGCTGAACCATGAGAAAGCCGTATGACCCGATCGCGGACGAAGAACCGCACATCGTGGCCGAGTATCATTTCCCGAACTGCACGGCGTATATCGCGGACAACTACCTGCGCCGCCTGACGCCGGAGCAGAAGGAGGCCAACCGGCAGGCCGCCCGCCGTGTGGCGTGGCGGATCCTGGAACGGGCCGCAGCCGAAGGGCGCCTGCCCGCGGCAAACAATTAAACGCGCCGCGAGGCGCGTACATAGGAGGAAAGCACGATGAGAACCAACCTAGCGGAGCGGCTCGGGTATGAGCCGGAGGAAGAGACGCGGGAGCGGCGGGAGCGGCTGATGGAGGAGCTGCGGTACCGGGAGGCCATGCGGCGGGTGGCGAAGACCTGCTGCGTGTGGCTGGGCGGCGCGGCCTTCGTGCTGGCGGTGATCGCCGGGTATGCGGAGATGACCGACGCCTGCGTCGTGACCGGCGCGATCGCGCTGGGCCTGACCACCTACGGGGTCCTGTGATGGACGGGGCGAAGATCACGGTCGAGCTGCGGCCAGATCAGCTGGACGATATCGTCGACGCCGTCCTGGCCTACGCCGACGA
Organism: uncultured Oscillospiraceae bacterium; assembly: GCA_937915075.1. Taxonomy (GTDB): domain Bacteria; phylum Bacillota; class Clostridia; order Oscillospirales; family Oscillospiraceae; genus Hominicoprocola. Next base: position 10,952 of record CALDMA010000253.1, on the reverse strand, counting down.
CTGCGCCAACGACCGGGAGATCCTGCAGAGCATGCCGCGCGTCGACCGGGACACGGTCAGCGAACTTCTGCGGCGCGAGTCGGCGCTGCAAACGCTGGCAAGCTTTCTGCAGCACGTGCAGGAGGAATCCGAGTGAATTACTTTGCGCCGCGCATGCGGCCCATCCCGCCGCCCTGCGGCCGGAACTGCCCGGACAGAAGCGGCACCTGCCGCGCCGGGTGCTGCACCTGGACGCTCTACGAGAGCATCCGGAACCACATCTACGATGTAAACCACCGCGACAGGGACAGCCTGCAGCCCGACCTTGCAGCCGGAAAGCAGATGGTCCATGCCGAAAACCAAGTAAGGAGGCGCAGACACGTTGCGAAATAGCATCGATTACCCCGGCGAGCGGGCACCACGGCGGCCAGAGATCGTCGAGCAGCCCGGATACGCCGGAAAAAGCTACTTCGTGGTCAGCTACGCGGGCCGTCAGCTGACCGTTCGCGCGGCAGACAGGACGGCGGCGCTGTTCTGGGCGGCCAAGCGCTGGGGCTACAGCTTCAAGCGGCAGGAATACCACCAGAACGCGGCCGTGGCCAAGCTCAATTACAGGCCGGGCGGCCTGTTCGGATAAAAAAGGCCCTCGCCCGGCGGCAACCGGACAAGGGCGAAGCCTGACAGATCAGGCGATCTCGAGTACAAGGAGAGTATAGCATGCAGAATCCATATTTGCAAGAGGTGACAGCGCTCATCCGCAAGCAGCAGGGGCCGCGCGGCCTGGTCTGGATGTGCGGCGAGCAGCTGCTGGAGATGATCACGCCGGATGCGGCGGCGACAAAGCTGGTGCTGGACGATCTGCAGCACGGCGGCATGAGCCTGCAGGGCTGCGAGGCCAACATCCGGGCCTTTGCGAGCAAAAACGGCAGCTGCTGCACAGGCACCGAGGCCGCGAAGATCATCCGCAAATACTTCGGCCTGCCGGAGCAGACAGAAGCGCCGAAGCCGGAGCCAGCCGCGCCTCCCGCGCCGGCCGGAAATATCGTAAATCTGGAGGATTTCTTCGGATGAGCGAACAGATCAATTATGAGGAGCTGCTGCCCCGTCAGCCGTCCGAGGGCGCGCTGGACTGGTGCATCAAGACAAAATTCCAGCACGAGTACGCGATCTACCGGGATACATATTACCGCGATCCGCTGACCGGCATGCGGAAAAATGCCGTGTCCGTGACCTGCACGGGCTGCGGCGGCAGCTGGATCGCCGGGAAGGCCAGAGGCGCGGACTGCGGCAGAGGCTGGGCGCCGTTCGGCTTCGTGGACGGAGCCGTAAACATCGGGCCGGGGGACGCTTTCCCGTGCCCGCTGTGCGGCGGGCAGCTGAAGGCCGTGCATATCGGGCAGATCTCGAAGCTCGGCATCGACGACAACGTCTATTTCTGCGAGCCGTGGCAGCTGGGGGAGAAATTCGTCCTGCTGGGCTGGCGCGCAGAGCGGAACACCGGCAAGAACGCACAGAAGGTCTACCGGATGTGGCCATACGAGGCGTATGTTTTTGAGCAGAAAAAAACCGTCCGGCTGACGGGCTATCAGAAGTGCCTGAGCGCGATGCACTACTTCGACCGCTGGCAGCAGGTGAAGCGCTGCGACGACAGGTGGGGAAAAACAGAGCCGGGAGACTGGTTCCGCAAGCCGAAAGACCTCTCCGGCACGACCATCGAAAATTCGGCCCTGCCGCAGTATCTGAAAGCGGCCGGAGACGACGCGTGGCCCGTCGCGTACCTGCGCCTCTGGCAGAAGCACCGGAACATCGAGAACCTGATCGTGCAGGGCTGCGGGGAAATGGTCGCAAAAGCGATCGTCAGAGACACACAAAGCTATTACGGCGGCGGGCACAGCGCAAAGCTGGAATGGGTCGACTGGAAGCAGAAGCGCCCGGCCCGGATGCTGGGTCTGGACAGGCAGGAATTCGCGTTCTGCGTCCGGGAGCAATGGACGCAGGATGATCTTGCGAAGTACAAGATGGTGCGGGCATGGGAACCGGTGAAGCTGCCCGAGGACTGGGAACTGCTGAAAAAGACGCGCAGCTACGATCTGAACAAGCTGTGCAACGAAAAAGCCCTGCTTCCGGACACCACAGGCGGCAAAAGCATGCAGCTGCTGCGCGGCCGGCTGACCGTGATGCGGTGCCTGCGATACCTGGACAGGCAGAAGCGGGAGACCATAACGCTGCTGGATTACTGGAACATGGCCCGGCGCGCAGGTCTTAACCTGCGGGATGAACACGTCCAGCTCCCGAAAAGCCTCAAGCGCGAGCACGACCGGCTCGTGGAGGCGGAGCGGATCGCACGGAACGAAGAGGAAAAGCGCAAAAAGCAGGCGGAGATCGACAAGCGCCGCCCAGCATTCGAAAAGACCGTCGCGCCGCTGGAGGCGTGGGCCTGGGAAGACGGCGGGATCCGCATCCGGCCGGTGCATACCGAAGAAGAGCTGATCGACGAGGGCTCTGCCCTCTGCCACTGCGTCGGCACCTACGGCGAGACCGTGGCGCGCGGCGACAGCTGCATTTTCTTCATCCGCCGCGCGGATGCGCCGGACAAGCCGTGGTACACGCTGCAGGTCGAGCTGAAGACGCTGAAGGAGCTCCAGAACCACGGCATGCGCAACTGCCCGCCGACAAAGGACGTGCAGGCGTTCGTGGCCAGATGGCTCGAACACGTCCGGCAGCTGAAGAGCGCCGGGAAGAAACAGAAAAAGGAGGCTGCGGCATGAGTGCACAGGAACTGACAGTATCCCCCGAACGGCTCGGGGCGGAGATCCGGGAGCTGACCCGGCAGGCGAAGGCCATGACGCTTTACTACGGCGTCGAGATCGGCCGGCGGCTGGAGGCCGCGAAGAGCATGGTCCCGTATGGCGGCTGGGGCACGTGGCTGAAGGAGAACACGGAGTTTTCTCAGGCGACCGCTACCAGATTTATGCGGGTATTCAACGAGTACGGCGCGGCACAGATCGGTATTTTCGGGGCCGTGCCAGAATCGTCAACGTTGCAAAATCTCAGTATTTCCAATGCTTTGCGGCTTTTGGCCGTGCCGGAAGATGAGCGCGAGGAATTCGCCGAAGCGGTCGACGCGGAGAATCTTTCCGCCCGGGAACTGGAAAAAGCGATCAAGGAGCGCGACACCGCCCGGCAGGAGCGCGAAAGCGCCCTGCGGCAGGCGAACAGCGATTCCCTCCGCGCCGAGCATGCGAAGAAGGAGGCCGAGGAGGCCTATGAGAAGCTTCGCGGCATGGAGGATGAGCTGACCGCCGCGAAGGATGAGGCCTGCCGCATGGCGGATGAACTCGAAGCGCTCCGGAAGCGCCCGGTCGAGGTCGCCGTCCAGCGCGACGAGCAGGCGATCCGGGACGCCGAGGCCAAGGTCAGAGCGCAGGCGGAGACGGAGCTCCGCAAAAAGACCGACGAATGGAAGAAGCAGACCATAAAGACCGAGCAGGAGATCGAACGCGTCCGAAAGGAGGCGGAGGACCTGAAGCAGCAGCTGGAGGCGGCAAAGGCAATGGCGGAGGCCGCGTCCTCGGACGCGGAAAAGGAGCGCCTGACCGGCGAGGTCGAGGCGCTGCGGAAAAAGCTCGCCATGTCCGACAAGGACGTGACGGCCGCGCAGCTGTATTTCGGCCAGTGGCAGTCGGCGTTCAACCAGCTGACGCAGGCCGTCGCCCGCATCGAGGACACAGAAAAAGCCTCCAAGCTCCGCGCCGCCATCCGCGCCCAGCTCGGGGCATGGGGAAAAACAGCGGAGGAGGTGTCCTGATGGAGCGACTGACTGAATGGAACGGCCCATCGAATCAATACGCCTATTACCCGCGCTGCATTGAAGAACCGTGCAGCGGCGACGGATGCAAGATCAAGGATTGCCTGTTTGAGGCGGCGGTATGTGAGCGCCTTGCGGCCTACGAGGATACCGGCCTGACACCGGAAGCAGTGGAAACGGTAAAGCTTGCGCTGGCCGGAAAGCACATCATCGACGTCCAGACGTTTATCAATACGCCGATCAGCAGGTTGGTGGAGCTTGCCGAGGCCGACAAGGCCGGGCACGTCAAGATCATACCGGAAAGCCAGAACGAAACATGCGGGCATTGCTGGAATTTCGAACGGGAACCGGGAACCAAACACGGGACATGCGCGAAGCGACCGCACCCGCGCGATCGATACGGGAAAATCGACCGCAGCAAGGAATTTATTGTGAGCCAGTCCACGCAGAGCTGCAAATTATACATTCCACTCCGCACAGAGGCCGAGCGGGCGATGGAGGGCAGGAAGGAGGCCGACCATGCCTGAAGAATACATCAGCCGCAAAGCGGCGCTGGTAGCACTGCAGGACTCAGATCTTTTTAATACTACGGAACGGCAGCAGCGGGCCATTCGTGAGTTGCCCGCCGCCGACGTTGCGCCGGTGGTGCGGTGCAAGGACTGCATTTACAACATCGACGGCCTGTGCTTTTGCCGCCGTCCGCTTGGCAACAGCGTAGCGGTCAAACCGGACGATTTTTGCCGTTGGGGCGAGACAGAATGAGCGGCCTGCGGTTTGAATCCATGGCGGACATGCCGCCGAGAATGCGGGAACTGTATGCCAGGCAGCAGATCGACCTCTCAGGCGCTGCGGCGCCAGCTCCCCTTACGAAGGGGAGCCAGGGGAAGACAAAGTACGGCAGCCGGAAGGCCGCGCGCGGGGATATCGCGTTTGACAGCCAGAAGGAGGCGCGGCGCTACGATGAGCTGATGGTCATGCTGCGGGCCGGGGTCATCACCGACCTGCGCCTGCAGCCGCAGTTCACGCTGCAGGAGAGCTACATCACCGAGACCGGCGAGCGGATCCGCGCGATCCGGTACACGGCGGACTTTTCCTACCGCTTCGGCGGCAAGCTGGTCGTCGAGGACGTCAAGTCGACCGCGACGCGGACCAAGGAGTATCTGCGCAACCACAAATTCATGCGGTCCAAATACGGGATCGAGATCCAGGAGGTCTGAGACCAGCAATCAGCCGGGGACCATTTTTTTCGGACTTTGGCCGCGGCCGCTCCGCCATGAGACGGCTGCGGGAGGATCACCCCGGCTTTGCCCCCGGCCCGCGAACCCTCAAGCCCGCGGGCCGGGGATAAAAAAGCGCGTGGAACGTGCGCTTCGTGGAACGTTACCCCACGCCGGGTGGTGGGATCGCCCGGCGGCATCGTGTTACCTCCTTATGGAAAGCTGCCTGAGCAGACAAGGGCAGCTCGCCTGCGGCGAAAGGGGGACGCGCAGGCGCAGGCGGTGCGAGACCGCCCTGCATAGGGGCCGGGAGACCGGCCCCTGACGAAAGGAGAATGGAAATGTCACACGTAGTCGATCTGACGGGCATGGACTTTGGATATTTGCATGTCATCGGGCGGGATACCAGCAAAAAAGGAGACACGGCTCACTGGATCTGCCGGTGTAAATGCGGGGCCATCTGCAGCAAGGACAGCAGATACCTCCGGAACGGGCATGCAAAAAGCTGCGGCTGCTTCCGGAAAGCCCGCGCGGCCACGCTCGCCGCCAAGAAGGATCCAGCCAAAAAACCAAAAGCCGAACCGAAGAAGAAAAAATTCGGCCGCGGCCCGCAGCGGGCAGGCTCCGGGATCTGCTACAACACCGCCTGCCCGTCACGCAACAACTACCGCGGCGCCTGGAGCTGCACCGAGTGCCGCTTCTGCCCGGAACGCAAATTCACCCGCCAGTCCAGGCGGGAGGTCATTACAATTTGAAGGGAGTATCAAAATGGCAGGGATCATGGATATGTTTTCGGTCGAACTGGATGAGTTTGTAAAGGACTATGACGATCTGCACTGGGACGTCAGCTTCCATGGCGAGGAATACCCGCCGCGGATCGTCATGGAGCAGTCCACGCCGCCGCTCTTCGAAGTGGGGGCGGACGGCGCAAAGACGCTGGTGCCTAATCCGACGATTCAGATCATTGGTCGACCGGAGACCGAGGTCGTCACGACCGGCAAGCTGCAGATCAGCAAAAAGGATTTCACCAAACTGACCAACCGCGCCGCCGCTCTGCTGGAGCTGTTCCTGCACGGCTTCATGCAGGAGCGGAAGGAAATGGAGGCGGAAAAGGAATGACCATCCGCGAACCCAGCGCAGCGGTTCGTGGATGGAAAGGAAGAAGGAGACTGCGGATATGGAGTTTTCGGCGAAAGCCGGAAACGGAATGGAGCAGGGTTCTTCTGACGTTGAACGCATGGCCGGAATTTCCGGCCACGCTTTGAGCGGGCAGAGATGGGAGGAGCTGAGACTATGGTGAAGAGACACAAACGCCGGAAGTTTTCCGGGAGGGTCTGCGAGCAGATCGTTTACACGGTGGCGGACGGGGCTGATCCGAAGACCAGCCGGCCGAAGAAGCCGCGGTTCGAGACGCAGGAGGAACGCGAGGAACACAACACCAAGTTCTCGGCCGGGAAGTTCGCCGCGCTCGTCAACGCCAACTTCGGGCCGAGCAGCTACTACTCCACGCTCACGCTCGACCCGGAGCACGAGGTACATACCGCGCAGGAGATGCGCAGGATCCGGGATAATTTCTATCGCCGCATGGTCTACCGCTACCCGGAGGCCAGGATCGTCATCGTCTACGGCCGGGGAAAGTCGACCAACCGCTTCCACCTGCACCTGATCACGGACGGCATTCCTGCCGACGAGCTCGGCAAGCTCTGGGGCCTCGGCAGCGTCATCGACTGCAAGCCGCTGCGCAAGCACAACTATTATCTGGATGAGAACGGAAACAAGGTCGACTACGGGCAGGACTACACGGCGCTGGCCAATTATCTGCACGGACACTGGCGCAAGGAATTTGGAGGGCACCGGTACAAAGCCAGCCGCAGCTGCGTCCGGCCGGAGCCGGAGCCCGCGACCGAGGCGGTCCGGGACTACAGCCCAAAGCGTCCGCCCATCGCCCCGCGCGGCTACATCCTCGTCGAGTCCAGAGCCACGCAGTACGGGTTCCTGTATTTTAAATATGTATGGGACCCCAAGAACGAAACACAAAAGCGGACCGGGAGCCGCCTTCTTTCAGCCTTGTAAATGTGTTGAGTTTTGCGACGAAAAGGAGGCAGCGATAAAGGGTGACGGATTACTGGCACAGAAACTACATTTGCCCATTCTGGGAGGGATCGGAGTCAAAGAAGATCCGGTGCGAGGGCGGCTGCAGGCTGCTCTTCCCGGAGAGCGCAGAAACGGCTGATTATATCGGCCGGTACTGCGCCAGCTTTGACTACGCGCGATGTACTCTGGCAGCGGCAAAGCTCCGGTATTATGACCGGACGGAATAATGGCCGAAAGCGCATGCGGGGATTCCGTATGCGCTCATTCCGCGTCTGAACGCGGTGGGGGGTGAAATCAGAAACCGGATAGGCTATGCTGAAAAGCAGAAGGGAGGCGTGAGCCATGGCGAGGAAACCGAAGTATGAATCCGTGGAGCAGATCGAAGGGCTGATCGAGGCGTATTTTGAGAGCTGCAAGGGTGAGATCCTGCGGGATGAGGACGGAAATATCGTTTTCAACCAGAAAGACGGGACGCCGATCTGGGTGGGGCGGAAGCCGCCGACGATCCCGGGGCTTGCGCTGGCGCTGGGCTTTTCCAGCAGGCAAAGTCTGTACAACTACAAGGCAAGGAAAGAATTTATGGACACGATTTCGCGCGCGCAGACGCGCGTGGAACAATATACGGCCGAAAGACTGTTCGACCGGGATTCTCAGCGGGGGGCGCAGTTCGCGCTGGAATATGGGTTCCGGTATCGAAGAGATACCGAGGACGAAAAACAGGAGACCGGCGGCACGCGGATCCTGCTGGAAAATGACGCGGAGGAATCCAGCGAATGAAGACGTTGAATCTTGGAACTGCGCAGCCGAAGCAGGTGCTTTTCCTGAAAGACAAGCACAGGCATATCGCCTACGGCGGCGCCCGCGGCGGCGGGAAGAGCTGGGCCGTGCGCGTGAAGGCAATCTTGCTTGCAAGCAGGTATCCCGGCATCAAGGTGCTGATCGTCAGAAGGACGTACAAGGAGCTGCAGAACAACCATATCGCGCCGCTGCAGGGGATGCTGCATGGAATTGCGAAGTACAACAAGACGGACAAGGAATTCACATTCCCGAACGGCTCGAAGATATCATTCGGCTACTGCGCGAAGGAAAGCGACGTCGGGCAATACCAGGGCGCAGAATACGACGTGGTATTTCTGGATGAGGCTGGGCAGATGCAGAAATCGTGGATCGACGCGATCAATGCCTGCGTGCGAGGAACAAACGGATTTCCAAAGCGGACGTATTACACGCTGAACCCCGGCGGGCCGGGGCATGCGTATTTCAAGCGCGTGTTTGTGGACCGGAATTTCAACGACGACGAGGATCCGGACGATTACTTCTTCATCCAGGCGAAGTTGCAGGACAACAAAGCGCTTATGGAATCGCAGCCGAAGTACCTGCGGGAACTGGAGAAGCTGCCGCCGGCGCGCCGCGCCGCATGGCTCGAGGGCCGGTGGGACGCATACGAGGGGCAGTTTTTCGAAGAGTTCGTGGACGATTCAAAGCATTACACGGACCGGCGCTGGACGCATGTCATTGAGCCGTTTGAGATCCCGGACGGGTGGACGATCTGCCGGAGCTATGACTTCGGCTACGGGAAGCCGTTCTCCTGCGCATGGTGGGCGGTCGACTATGACGGGACGATCTACCGGATCATGGAGCTGTACGGCTGCACGCAGACGCCGAATGAGGGCCTCAAGTGGACGCCGGATCAGCAGTTCTCGGAGATCCACAAAACAGAGACGCAGCACCCCTGGCTGAAGGGGAAGAACATCCTCGGCGTGGCAGATCCGGCGATCTGGGACGCGTCACGCGGCGAGTCGATTGCAGATACCGCAGCGCGGTACGGCGTGTATTTCACGAAGGGCGACAACGAACGGATCGCGGGTTGGATGCAGTGCCACTACCGGCTGCAGTTTGACGAGGATGGATATCCGCGGATGTATGTCTTCAATACCTGCCGGGCGTTCATCCGGACGATCCCGCTGCTCATCTACGACGAGCACAAGGTAGAGGATCTGGATACGACGATGGAAGACCACGTCGCGGACGAATGGAGATATTTCTGCATGTCGCGGCCGATCAAGCCGATCCGGGCCGTGAAAGAGCAGCGGATCCTCTTTGATCCGCTGGACATGATGAAACGGAGGTAAGGCCATGCTGGCACCACAACTGACGGAGACGGAAAAGCAGACCATGATGACGGAGGTCTTTCTTGGATACAACCACAACCTCGAGCTGGCGGATGGGGAGTTTTATGATATGGAGAATCTGTCGGCGGATGCGTATCCGCTGCTCTCGCCGCGGCCGAGGCGCGGGACGGCGCAGGCGGTCGCGGGCGTGCAGGGGATGCTGGCGAAAGATGCGCTGTGCTGGGTGCAGAACAATACGCTGTACATCAACGGCGCTTCGATGGAGGCGTATATGCCCGCCGTCAGCATCTCGGCGGGGGAGAAGCAGCTCATTTCCATGGGCGCGTATCTGTGCATTTTCCCGGACGGGATCTATTTCAACACGGAAAAATACTCGGACAACGGGTACATGGGACAGGAGAATGTGGTCGACGCGGCTGCGACGAATATTGAAATTTCCCTCTGCCTTGTCGACGGGACGGCGCTGACGGTGAGTTTTACGCAGGCGTCGCAGCCGGAGAGCCCGTCGAACGGGCAGTACTGGCTGGACACGTCCGGCAAGCTGCACACGCTCAAGCAGTGGGCGGAGGCGACGAGCCAGTGGGTATCCGTGCCGACGGTGTATCTGAAGCTTTCCGCCAACGGCATCGGAAGGGGCTTCAAGCAATATGACGGCATCCAGCTTTCGGGACTGACGGGGAACGAGCAGGTCGAGAAGCTCAACGGCAGCCAGATCCTCTACGACGTGGGCGAGAGCTACATCGTGATCGTGGGGCTTGTCGACGAGACGACGAAGGTGACGAGCGGGACGGTGAAGACGGCGCGGAAGGTGCCGGGCATGGACTTCATCACCGAGTGCGGCAACCGGCTGTGGGGGTGCAAGTACGGCGTGGCGGACGGCGAGACCGTGAATGAGATCTACTGCTGCAAGCTGGGAGACTTCAAGAACTGGGAGTGCTACCAGGGCGTGGCGACGGATTCATGGCGCGCGAGCTGCGGCACGGACGGGAAGTGGACCGGCGCGGCGACGCTGGCGGACAGCCCGATCTTCTTCAAGGAGGACTGCTTCCACCGGGTGTACCCGTCGGCGACGGGGGCGCATCAGGTGGTGGTGCAGAAATGCGCGGGCGTGCAGAATGGGTCGAGCAAGAGCCTGGTCGTGGTGGACGACCGGCTGTATTACAAATCGCGGATGGGCGTTTGCGTGTACGACGGGAGTCTGCCGCAGGACATCGGCAGCTGCTTCGGGACGAAGCTCTACTACAACGCCGTGGCCGGTGGGGCCAGAGGGAAGTATTTCATCAGCATGGAGGATGAAGGACACAACTGGTCGCTGTTCGTCTACGACACGAGAAAAGGCCTGTGGCACCGGGAGGACGCGACGCACGCGGAAGCTTTTGCAAGGGTGGACGATGAGCTGTATTTTCTCGAGGATGGGACGCTCAGGACCGTCTACGGTTCGGTCGGGACGCTGGAAGGGCCGGTCGGCTGGATGGCGGAGACGGGGATCATGACGTATGGGCTGGTCGGGAAGAAGTATGTGTCCCGGATCAACCTGCGGATGCAGCTGCCGAAGGGGTCCTCTGTGGACTTCTGGGTGCAGTACGATTCCGACGGCGTCTGGCGGCACTGCGGGCATATCGAGGGGCGGGGTCTGCGGACCTTCCTGCTGCCCATCCGGCCCGCGCGGTGCGACCATCTGAAATTCCGGCTGACGGGGAAGGGCGAGATGAAGCTGTTCAG